>NZ_JBHUUP010000008.1:0-195439 GCF_042670945.1 Cellulosimicrobium sp. NPDC057127 | reverse complement strand
CGTCCGCCCCGGGCGAAGGCGCGGACGTGGTGACGCCAGGCGTCATCCGGTCGCCACTTCTGCGCACTCAACGCCGGGTACTCGCGCCCGCCACCGGCTCGGTCCGGTCCGCGGCGTCCGGCGTCGTCCCCGCCTCGGCGGACGCGTCGCCCTCGACCGGGGCGTCGTCGTCCGCGAAGAGGTCCTCCGCCGACGCCGACTCGTACTTCTCGACGTCGAGGATGCCCTCGCGCTTGGCGACGATCGTCGGCACGAGCGCCTGCCCCGCGACGTTCACCGCGGTGCGGCCCATGTCGAGGATCGGGTCGATCGCGAGCAGCAGGCCCACGCCCGCCAGCGGCAGGCCGAGGGTCGACAGCGTGAGCGTCAGCATGACGACCGCTCCCGTGAGGCCCGCGGTCGCGGCGGACCCGACGACGGACACGAACGCGATGAGCAGGTAGTCCGCCACCGACAGGTCGATGTTGAAGATCTCCGCGACGAAGATCGCCGAGATCGCCGGGTAGATCGAGGCGCAGCCGTCCATCTTCGTCGTCGCGGCCAGCGGCACGGCGAACGACGAGTACTCGCGCGGCACGCCGAGATTGCGCTCCGTGACGCGCTCCGTGAGCGGCAGCGTGCCGATCGACGAGCGGGACACGAACGCGAGCTGGATCGCCGGCCACGCGCCCTTGAAGTAGCTGGCGATCTTCAGGCCGTTGGCGCGCAGGAGCACCGGGTAGACGACGAACAGCACGAGCGCGAGGCCGACGTAGACCGCGGCGGCGAACCACGCGAGCGAGCCGAGCGAGCCCCAGCCGTAGGTGGCGATCGCGTTCCCGATGAGGCCGAGCGTGCCGAGCGGCGCGAGGCGGATGATCCACCACAGCACCTTCTGGATGATGGCGAGCGCCGAGCGGTTGAACGCGAGGAACGGGTCAGCCTTGGAGCCGGACTTGAGCGCCGCGATGCCGATGACGAGCGCGACGACGAGGATCTGGAGCACGCTGAAGCTCACCGAGGTCTCGGCGGAGCCGGTGAGGGCGCCGTCGTCGCTCTGCTCCAGGCTCGTGCTCGCGCCGAGGCCGAGCACGTTGCCGGGGATGAGGCCGGTGAGGAAGTCGAGCCACGAGCCGGAGCGGCCGACCTCGGAGGCGTCGTCGAGCGAGACCGACGCGCGGTTGCCGGGCTGGAACAGCAGGCCCAGGCCGATGCCGACGGCGACGGAGATCGCGGCCGTGATGGCGAACCACAGCAGCGTCTGGCCGGCGAGGCGGGCCGCGTTGGTCACGGTGCGCAGGTTGGCGATGGACGCCACGATCGCGGTGAAGATGAGCGGCGGGACGATCGCCTTGAGCAGCGTGACGAACGAGCTGCCGATGGTGGCGAGCGTCGTCGTCAGGCCGTTCGGCGTCTCGTCCGGGCCCTTGCCCATGGCGAGCGCGATCCCGCCGAGCGCCACGCCCAGCGCGAGGCCGAGGAGGATCTGGGTGCTGAACGACGGGAAGCGGCGGCGCTTCTTCACGGGCGCCGACGTCGCGTCGGCGGAGGACGCCGGCGCGGCGGGCTTCGAGGGGTTCGAGGACACGGAGGGACCTTTCGGGTGGCGTGCGGGTGCACGGGCGCGCGGCGCGACCGGGCTCGGGAGAGGCTCTGCTGTCGTCGTGACCGTCGTCGTGTCGGCACGGCACGCCGCCGGAGCAGCGCGTGGTGCTGACACGCGCAGGCCGCGGCCGAGGTGTCAGCACCAGACACCACTCCGGTGGCGCGTGGTGCTGACAGGCGGCCGGGCGCGACGGCGCTACCCGAGTGAGGGCGGGCGCCGGGTCAGCGACGACGAAGGGTCAGCGACACAGAGCGCTGGCGACTCGACGGAGGTCGACGTCGCGGCGCTCGGTGAGGTACCACGTGGGCACGCTGACGGACACGGGTCTCCCGAGGGTCGCTGAGCGGATCGCTGGGCTCACGGGCACGATCGTCGCCCGCGGCACCCGATCTTACCCAGGTGGTCCCAACGCACCGTCCTGCCGTCTCATTCCCGGCGTGCGCGCCCGCGCCATCGGTCTAGGGTCGGCGGCACCGGCGCAGGACGTCCGTTCTGGAGGTGTGCGCATGCGCAGGAAGGTCACCGCGGCCGCCGTGGCCGCCACCGGGACGTGGACCGACCCCGACGGCGTCCGCATGCCCGCGGGCGAGGTGCACGCGTGGGAGCGGGGCACCAACCAGACGGTCTGCGGGCTCCAGCTCAGCCGTCAGGGTCTCGCGCGCTTCCCGCACGTGACGTGGGCCGACGTGCAGCCCACCACGGGCCGGGACGCGGACGCCGTCACGTCCGTGTGCCGCCGCTGCGCGGCGGGGACGGGCGCGCGGCGGGACGAGAAGCCGTGGCGGCGCGTCGACCCGCGGCCCTGACCTCGACCCGCGACGCGGACCTCGGCCCGGCACCGCGGCCGCACGTCCGGCGGCTCAGCCCTGGTTCGGGGCGTCGAGGAACGCGCGCATGAGCGGGCCCGCCGTCGTGGACCCGCCGTCGCCGGTCTCGACGAAGACCGCGACCGCGAGGTCGCCCTGGACCGCGATCATCCACGCGTGGGCCTGCGTCCCGTCGCCGTACTGGGCGGTGCCGGTCTTGGCCCCCACCTCCTCGGGCAGGTCCGCCAGGAGGTCCGCCGACCCGTCGGTGACGACCGAGCGCATGAGGCTGCGCAGCGTCGCCGCCTCCTCCTCCGTGAGGTCGCCGGCCGGCTGCTCGGCGGACGCCGGCTGCACGTCGGGGCGCACCATGACGGGCGCGACCCGGTGGCCCGCCGCGACGCTCGCCGCGACGGTCGCCATGCCGAGCGGCGACGCGAGGACGCGCCCCTGCCCGATCATCGACGCCGCGTGGTCGGTGCCGTCCGCCTCCGCGGGCACGTCGCCGAAGAACGCCGGCGCGCCGAGGTCGCTCTCGACCCCGAGGCCGAGCGACGCGGCCGCGTCGTGCAGCGCCTGCTGCGACACGGTGTCGCGCTGGCCGATCATCGCCGTGTTGCACGAGTTGGCGAACGCCGTGCGCAGCGGCACCTCGCCGAGCGCGTCCGCCGGGTAGCCGGGCACGTTCTGGAAGACGCGCCCGTCGACCGTCGTCTCGGGCGGGCACGCGACCGTCGAGTCGGGCGTGAGGCCCGCGCGCAGCATCGCGAGCGCGGACGCCACCTTGAACGTCGAGCCGGGCGCGTACTGGCCGGTCGTCGCCGTCGACATGCCCTCTCCCGCCGTGCCGCTCGCGGCGGCGAGGACCTCGCCCGTCGACGGACGGATCGCCACGATCGCGCTCGGCGACGCCTGCCCGGCGAGCACCTGCTCGGCGACGACCTGCATGTCGGGGCGCAGCGTCGTGCGCAGCGGCACGCCGGCCACCGGCTCGACGGCGAACACCTCGACGGGCTCCGCGTCCGGTGCGCCCTCCGCGGGCACCACCGAGACGGAGACGCCCGGGGTGCCGCGCAGCTGCTCGTCGTACTGGCGCTGGAGACCGGACAGGCCCACCGTGTCCCCGGCGACGACCGCGCCGTCGGACTCCTCGACGATCTCGGCCGTCGCCTCGCCGACGCGTCCCAGGATCGGTCGCGCGAACTCGCGCGTCGGTGCGAGCGGCAGCTCGTCGTCGAGCACCGCGACGCCGTCGATCTGGCGGGCGGCGTCGACGTCGATGCCGGCCGTGTCCTCCGTGCGGACCGTGATGGCCTCGACGAACGCCTTCCCGCCCGCGCCGGCGACGCGCTGCGCGAACTCCTCGGGGTCGATCCCCACGACGCCCGCGAGCGCGCGCGCCGCGCCGTCCCACGCCGAGGCGTCGACCCGGGTCTTGTCCACGCCGAGCCGGTACACCGGGCGGTCCGTGACGATCGGGGCGTCGTCGAGACCGACGATCTCGGCGCGCTCCGCGCGCACGCGCTCGACCGCGAGCCGGTCGTTCTGCCCCAGGTCCGGCACGAGCACGTCGGGCTCCCACGCCGCCTCCCAGCGGCCCGGCCCGTCCTCGCCCTCACCCGGCTCGGCGAACGTCAGGTCGACCGTCGTCGTGTACTCCCACGCGGCCTCGTCCGTGACGTCCCAGCGGTAGGCGAGCGTCGCCGTCGCGCGGCCCCCCGCGTCGTCGCCCTCCTCGTCGAGCGCGACCTCGTCCACCTCGACCGTGTGCGCGAACGCGGCGACCGGTTCCAGCACGGCCGCGAGGTGGCCCTGCACGGCGTCGGCCGTGCCGTTCGAGAACGCGACCCCGGCGACGTCACCGGCCTCGATCGCCGCGGCCAGCTCCGCCGCCGCGTCCTCGGGCGCGGGCCGCTCCTCGGAGCAGGCGGCGAGCGGCAGCGCGAGCGCCGGGACGAGCAGCGCTGCGGCCACGCGGCGCCGGACGGCGCGCGGACGGGTGCGATCGACGGTGGCCACGGATTCCCCCTGTTCCGGACGAGCGAGACAGGACGGACCGTATCCCACGCGACCCACGCCCCGGGCCCTGGTCGTCAGGTCGCCGCGCTCTCTTCACCCGGCGTCCGCGAACGCGCGCGGCGGGCGCGGGAGCCTCGCTCCCCCGCCCGCCGCACGCGTGCGTCGTGCCAGTCCAGACGCGGTCAGCGTCCGTCAGCGACCGGCGGTCCCGGAGCGCGCGCCCGACGTCGCGTCGTCCGCCCGCTCGGCCGGCGCCTCGGCGTGCGGGTGCTTGCGCTCGAGCGCGGCACCCTCCACGTCGACGTCCGGCAGGATCCGGTCGAGCCACCGCGGCAGCCACCACGCGGAGCCGCCGAGCAGGTGCATGAGCGCCGGGACGACGAGCATGCGCACGACGAACGCGTCGACGAGCACGCCGAACGCGAGCGCGAACCCGATCGGCCGGATCATCGCGTCCTCGGCGAAGATGAAGCCGCCGAACACGGAGATCATGATGATCGCGGCCGCGGTGACGACCGAGCGTCCGGCGCGGAAGCCCTGCACGACGGCGAGCCGCGCCGGTGCGCCGTGCGCGTACGCCTCCCGCATGCCGGAGCCGAGGAACAGCATGTAGTCCATCGCGAGGCCGAACAGGACGCCGACGAGGATGGTCGGCAGGAAGTTCAGCACCGGCCCGGGGCTGTCGACGTTGAACACCGACGACAGCCAGCCCCACTGGTAGATCGCGACGACACCGCCGAGCGCCGCGAAGTACGACAGCACGAACCCGGCGGTCGCGATGAGCGGCACGAGCAGAGACCGGAACACGACGACGAGGATGACGAGCGAGAGCCCGATGACGACCGCGAGGTAGAGCGGCAGCGCGGCCGACAGCTTCTCGGAGATGTCGATGTTGCCGCTCGCCGCACCGGCCACGCCGAGCTCGACCTCGCCGTCGACGGTGTCCACCGTCACGGGCGACAGGTCGCGCAGGTGGTGGACGAGCTGCTCCGTGGACTCGCTCGTCGGCCCCTCCGCGGGGACCACCTGGAAGGCGACGACCGTGCCGTCCTCCGACGCGGCGGCGGGCGCGACCGCGACGACGTCGTCCTGCGCGGCGAGCTGCTCGCCGATCGCGAGCTGGGTCGCGACGAGGTCGTCGTCGGCGACCGGCTGCGGCAGCTCGGCGACGACGAGCAGCGGGCCGTTGACGCCCGCGCCGAACTCCTCCGCCACCGTGGAGTACGCCTGGTACTGCGTCGAGTCCGTCGGCTCGGACGAGCCGTCGGGCAGGTTGATGCGCAGGTCCAGGGCGGGGATCGCGACGACGCCGAGCACCGCGACGCCGAGGACGACCCGGCCCACCGCCGCGACCGTGGACATCGGGCGCAGCGGCTTCCCGGCGGTCGCCGCCGGCGTGCCGTCCACCGGCCCGGCTGCGTGGGCGCCGTGCACCGGCACGAGCGCCGCCCGCTCCTTGCGGTTGAGGATGCGCGGACCGATGGCCGACAGCAGCGCGGGCGTCAGCGTCACGGCGACGAGCACGGCGATCGCGACGCTCGCGGCGCCGACCGTGCCCATGAGGCCGAGGAACGGGATGCCCGTGACGTTCAGCGCGAGCAGCGCGATGACGACGGTCGCCCCGGCGAAGACCACCGCGTTGCCCGAGGTGCCGTTCGCGAGCGCGACCGACTCCTCGACGTCGTAGCCCTCCTTGAGCTGGCGCCGGTGCCGATTGACGATGAACAGCGCGTAGTCGATCCCGACCGCGAGGCCGAGCATGAGGCCGAGCACCGGGGTGACGGACGACATCTCGACGACCCCGGAGAACGCGAGCGAGCCGAGCGCGGCGATGCCGACGCCCACGAGCGCGGTGAGGATCGGCAGGCCCGCACCGATGAGCGTCCCGAGCATGACCACGAGCACGATCGCGGCCACGACGAGGCCGACGACCTCGCCCGGGCCGATGATCGACGGGGCCTCCATGGAGATGTCGGACCCGAAGTCGACGTGCACGCCGTCGATCTCGGCGACGCCGTCCTCGATCGTCTCGATCACGGTGTCCTTCGTCTCCTGCGAGACGTCGAACTGGTCCTCGGTGAAGACGACGTTCGCCACCGCGGCGTCGCCGTCCTCGGACACGACGCGGATCTCCGCGGCGAGGTCGAGCAGCGCCGCGCCCTGCTCCGCCTGCTCCGCGCCCGCCTCGAGCTCGGCGGCGCTCGTGTCGAGCTGCTCCTGCTGCGTCTCGAGCTCCGCGAGCCCGGCGTCGATCTGCTGCTGCTGGGCGTCGAGCTGCGGCGCGGCGGCCTCGGCCTGGCCCGCCGCCTCCGCCTGCGCCCGTGCGGCGTCGAGCTGGGCCTGAGCCTGCTCGAGCTGCTCGCGCGCGGCGTCGAGCTGGGCCTGGCCCTGCTCGAGCTGCTCGCGGCCGGCGGCGACCTGCTGCTCGCCCTCGGCGAGCTGCGCGGCCTGCGCCTCGCGGTCCGCCTCGGTCTGGAACGGGTCGACGACGGTCTCGACGCCGTCGACCTCCGCGGCGTCGGCGAGCACGGACGACAGCTCCTGCTGCTGCGCGTCGGTGAACGCCTCGTCGCCGGTGGTGGTGAGGACGACGGTGCCGGTCCCTCCGGCGGCCTCGGGGATCTCGTCGGCGAGGCGGTCGGTGACCTCCTGCGTCGGCGTGCCCGGGATGGAGAAGCTGTCGGTCAGCGTGCCGCCGCCGACGGCGAAGCCGACGCCGGCGACGACGAGCACCGCGAGCCACGCCGCGATCACCGCCCGCACGTGCCGGGCGGCGCCGCGGCCGATGCGGTAGAGGAGCTCTGCCATGGTGTCCTTCCGAGGGATCAGTTCGAGCGGGGAGAGGTGTTCCCGGGACGGCCGTCCTGGGTGGGGGTGCTGTGGGGTTCGCCGGTGTCGACGCGGACGAGCATGCGGTCGAGCAGCGCGCTCCAGGCGGCGCGCGAGCGTTCGTCGTCCCCGCCGCCCGTCTCGGCGAGCCAGTAGCGGTGGAGCACGACGAGGCTGCTCATGAGCGCGCCGACGACGAGGTCGACGTCGAGGCGGTCGGCGCCGGGGTGCCGCCGGTGCAGCGCGGCCGCGAGGTCGTCGCTCGTCCCGGCGAGGGAGCGCATGAGGAGCATGACCTCGTGGGCGGGGATGTTCGCGGGGGCGTCGTCGTCGCACGCGGCCCAGTCGGCGAGGCCGAGGCCGCGCGTCAGCGACGAGAGGGCGGGCACGAGGTCCGTCGCGCGCAGCGCGCGTGCCGCGTCGTCGGCGACGGCGAGCTGTGGATGGTCGGCGCGCGGTGGCTCCGCCGCCTCGAGCGCCTCCACGACGCCGTGGAAGGCGTCGGCGAGGACGGCGGCGATCACGTCGTCCAGCGACGCGAAGTGGTTGAACACCGTGCGTCGCGAGACGTCGGCCTGGGCCGCGAGCTCGTCCACGGTGAAGTCGACGCCCCGGGTGGCGTGCATGAGCGCTGCCGCGGCGTCGACGATGGACCGCCGGGTGCGGGCCTTGAGCCGCGCGCGGCGGTCGCTGCCGGGGGCGACGGGGACGTCGGTCATGTCACGACACTAAGTGCAACGTTGCACCGAGTGCACCGTCAGGCGGTGAGGCGTGCGTCACGCGGGCGTGCCCGACGGCGGGGCGTCAGCCGGTGATCGAGGACCCCAGGCGCCCGACCGCCTCGGTGAGGACGTCGACGTTCGTCGCGAGGTTGAGCCGCACGTGCCCCTCCCCGCCGGCGCCGAACCGGCGGCCGTCCTCGAGCGCCACTCCCGCCCGGTCGAGGAACCACGCGCGCGGGTCCCGCCCGGCGTCGTCCGGCAGCGCGCGCGCGTCGAGCCACGCCAGGTACGTCGCCTCGCCGGGCCGGTACCGCACGGCCGGCAGGTGCTCGGCGAGGAGGTCGGTGAGCAGGTGGGCGTTGCGCTCGACACCGGCGAGCACGGCGTCGAGCCACCCCTCGCCGTGGTCGAGGGCGGCGACGTGCGCGATCACCGACACGTGCTGCACGCCGTGCCCGGCTTCCTCGGGGATGCGGCGCAGGTCGGCCGCGGCACCCGGCCCGCCGACGGCGAGCGCCGCCTTGAGCCCGGCGAGGTTCCAGGCCTTCGACGCCGAGACGACGGCGACCGCGTCGTCCGACCCCGGGACCGTGAGGAGCGGCCTGTGCGTCGTCGCCGGGCGCCCGTCGAGGCCGGGCCGCGTGACCGGTGCGTGGATCTCGTCGGCGACCACCCGGACGCCGTACCGCGCCGCGAGCGCCAGCGCCGCCTCGAGCTCGGCGGGCGTGTGGGCGGTGCCGGTCGGGTTGTGCGGGTTGCACACGAGCCAGACGGCGCGTCGTCCGCTCCCGGCGCCGCGGCCGTGCGGGGCCGCGCCGGTCGCGTCGGCGAAGGCGCGCTCGAGCGCGGCGAGGTCGAGGCGCAGGTCCGGGCCGAGGGGCGCGGCGACGACGCGGCGGCCCTCGTTCTGCGTGAAGCCGTAGAACGGCGGGTAGACGGGCGGGTTGACGACGACCGCGTCGCCGGGCGAGGTGAGCACGCGCAGCACCTCGACGATGCCGAGCATGACGTCGGGCAGGGTCCGCGCCGTCGCGGTGTCGGGCGACCAGCCCCACCGGCGCTGCGCGAAGCGCGCGTACGCCTCGGCGTACGCGCTGCCGTGGTCGTACCCGGTGTCGCCGGCGCGCAGGGCCGCCGTCACGGCGTCGACCACGGGCTCGCACGGGGCGGCGTCCATCTCCGCGACCCACAGCGGCAGGACGTCGGGCCCGAAGGCCTGCCACTTCACGGACGTCCTGCGCCGGAGCTCGTCGAGCGTGGGCACGTCGAGCGGGCTGGTCCGGGTGGTTCGCGTCGGCTCCGGGGTCACCCCGCCACCCTAGGTCGGCTCCGGGGCCGCGGCCTGCTCGCCGCCCGGCGGCGCAGGTTCCTCGGCGGCCGCGTTGGCGGGGCTCGTCGCGAGCGCGACGCAGCCCGCGACGGCGAGGGCGGTCGCGACGGCCGCCGGCACCGCCCAGCCGTCCCGGACGACGTCGCCCAGCACGAGGAGCCCGACGGCGCCGGGGACGAGCACCTCCACGACGGAGACCGTCGCCGCGACGGAGCCGACGCCGCCCTTCTCGAGCGCGCGCAGGTAGCCGAGCACGCCGGCGGCGCCAGACGCGACGATCGCGAGGGCGAGCGGTTGCAGCACCGTGTCGAGGAGGCCACCGGAGGCGTGCGCGCCGCGCGCCGCGATCGCCGCGACGGAGTACCCGAGGCCGCCGAGCAGCGCGAGGAGCACGGGGTGGCCCCGGCGGTAGGCGAGGCCGACGCCGGCCAGCAGCGCGAGCCCGGCGACGATCATCGCCGTCGTGAACCCCGCGGGCGGCTCGGTGGCGGGCTGCTCGCCGGCGGAGAGCGCCAGCACGACGAGCGCGGCGACGACGACGCCGATCGCGACGACGTCGGCGCGGCGCAGCGTCGCGCCCAGCACCAGCCGCGCGAGCACGACGACGGCCACGAGCGACGACGCCACGACCGCCTGCACGACGAACAGCGGCAGGTGGTCCAGGGCGAGCAGCGAGAGCAGCCAGGCCGCGCCGTCGAGCAGAAGGCCCCCGATCACCAGCGGTTGCGCCATCGCCGCGAGGCCGTGGGCGCGGCGCGTAGCGACCGCCTGCATGATCGTGCTCACCGCGTACGCGATCGCGGCTCCCACGGCGGCCGCGACCGAGAGGATCACCCTCCGATGATCCGGTGCCCCGTCGAGGACCGCTACCCCTGCGCGCCGGTGGTCGGCGCGGCGCTACGCGCGGGTGTCGCGCCCCTCGTCCTCGGGGGTCGACGGCCCGGGTGCCGGGCGCTCGTCGTCGGGCGCGACCGCCCCGCCCCGGCCGCGCGCGTGGGCCGGTGGTGAGTCGTCGTGCACCCACCGCCACACCCGGGTCACGACGAACCACAGCACCGCGGCCCCGACCACCACGATGACGACCGTCTGGAAGATGCCCGCGTACTGCTCGACCACGTGCCAGTTCTCGCCCAGCAGGTACCCGGCGACCACGAACAGCGTGTTCCAGATCGCGCTCCCGCCCGCGGTCAGCGCCGTGAACTTCCACAGCGGCATGCGTTCCACGCCCGCCGGGATGGAGATGAGGCTGCGGAAGATCGGGATGAAGCGGCCGAAGAAGACCGTGGCGCTGCCGTGGCGGAGGAAGAACTGCTCCGTGCGGTCGACGTCCTCGACCTTGACGAGGGGGATCCGTTCGGCGATCCACCGCGTGCGCTCGCGGCCGACCACCGCCCCGACGGCGTAGAGGGCGAGCGCGCCGACGACCGCACCGGCGGTCGTCCAGACGATCGCCTCGACGACGCCGAAGCTGCCCTGGCTCGCCGTGAAGCCGGCGAGCGGCAGGATGATCTCGCTGGGCAGGGGCGGGAAGAGGTTCTCGAGCGCGATCGCGATCGCCGCTCCCACGACGCCGAGCGTCTCCATGAGGTCGACGGCCCAGCCGGCCGCCCCTCCGACGGCAGGCTCCGACGAGGACGCGGCGACGAGGGGACCGGCAACCATGGTCGTCGAGCCTAGGTGAGGGTCCGGGTGCAGGCGCCCGCAGGGGTGCGGGATGCTGTGGAGGTTCGGTGGCGGTCGCCGACGCTCGCCACGCCTCGCCCGGAGAACCAGGAGACCTCGTGCGCGACACGACCCGCACCGCCCCGCCGTCGCTGGACCCCGTCGCGCTGGACGGCCTGACGCCGGGCGACGCGTACGACCTGGAGCCGGGTGCCGACCTGGAGGGCTTCGAGATCCTCGACCTCCGCCTCGGCGTCGTGGCCCTCGAGGGAGCGAGCGTCTACGCGTCGCGCCTCGCGGGGCTGCGCGCCGACGAGGCCGACCTCCGGCACGCGACGCTCGCGGAGGTCGTTCTCGAGCGCCTGGACGTGCCCGTGGTGCAGGGCGTGCGCGGCCGGTGGCGCGACGTCGAGCTCCGCGACGCGCGCCTGGGCTCGGCCGAGCTCTACGAGTCGACGTGGGACCGCGTGCACCTGGTCGGCTGCAAGCTCGGGTTCGTCAACCTCCGCGGCGCCGAGCTGCGCGACGTGCTGTTCACCGACTGCACGATCGACGAGCTCGACCTCGTCCAGGCGCAGGCCGCACGTGTCGCCTTCGCGGGCACGCGCGTGCGGCGGCTCGACGTCCAGGCGTCGACGCTCGCGGACGTCGACCTGCGCGGCGCCGAACTCGACGAGGTCGCGGGCGTGCGGTCGCTCGCCGGCACGACGGTAACCCCGGACCAGCTGGCTCGGCTCGCGCCGCTGCTCGCGGACGGGCTGGGCATCACGGTCGGCGACTGACGGCACGGCGTTCCCGGCGTCGGGGGCGGGTCGCTCTCTGCGCGCACCTGACCTCCCGCGAGTCACGCCGCGCTCGTCGAGGTCGCGCACGAGGCGGGCGACGTGGGCGGCTGACCTACCGAGCCGGTCAAGCTTCGTCACGACGAGGGTGTCCCCCTCGCGTAGCCCGGCGAGCAGTCGGACGAGCTCGGGCCGGTCCTCACGGCGCCCGGACGCCTTCTCCACGACGACGTCGCGTGTGCCATGGCCGCGACGGTAGCGAAAACCCCGGGACCGCGTTCTGCGACACCGGGGGTTTCCGGACACTAGTTCTGCGACATGTTCTCTCGGCGTGTCGCGGCGGCGGCCGCAGTGTCCGAGAAGCGGTCAGTTATGCGATGTCCGACAACGTTGTGGGAAGGCAACAACTAGTAGGCATCGGTCACTCGTGGCGCAGGTCGATCGCCTGAACCGCGGTGCGGGTCAGAGGCAAGGTCGCGAGGGAGATGGTCACGGCACCCGCGAGCACCGTGGCGAGCATCGCGGCGAAGACGCCCGGATCGATAGTAGCGTCGGTGGCAGCGATGTGGGCGTATGCGCTGATGCCGACCATTCCCAGGCCGCCCCCGATTCCGATGGCGATCAGCAGCGGGACGGCGTTGGCGATCCCTTGAGCTGTTCGCAGAAGCCTCGCAGGGACGCCGACGGCGACGAGCCGAGCCCGGGCGCGTCGGGTCGCGCGAGCTCGGTCGATCGTCGTCAACGTGTAGGTCAGCAGCGCCACGGTGACCGCGGCCGCTAGGACGCCCCACACGGTGGTCCGCGTCGAGACCACCCGTCGGTAGTCCCACATCTCCGGGAAGGACGACCACGCCTCGTGCTGGTCGGCGATGGCGTCGATCGCGGCTCGGGTCGCTGCGCCGTCCGCTGGGTCGACTTCGACCTCGAGCGACGTCGCCGGAAGACCCCATGTCTCTGCCACGGCGGCCGGGATAAAGACCTGGGCGTCTGGCGGCCACACGACTCGCTGCACGCTGGCTGCGACGTCGTGGGAGATCTCGCCGGGAAGGGCGACGGTGAACGTCTCCTCAGAGTCGCCGATCCGCAGGTCGAGCGCATCGACGCGAGTACCCGTCATCATCGAGTGACCCGAGTCGTTCGTCCGCTGAATCCACGCCGCCTCGTCCTCCCGACACCCCGTGGCCTGCATCGCGCGTGTGAGCTGGGCGCACGTGCCGATGAAGACCTGAGGGCAGTTCGGGCTGTCACCCTCCATGCAGGATGCGGCCCAGACCGGGTAGAGGGGACGCACGTCGAGCACGCCCGGCGTCGCGGCGAGTTCGCGCGCCAGCGCCGGATCGATCGCACCCTCGGCGCCGTCCGGCCCGACCGCGACGTGCTGAGGCCCTTCCTCTACCGCGCGAACGGCGTACTGCAGGTGGGGCGAGGACTGGAAGACACCGAGATATCCAGCGGCAGCGAAGACCACGAAGACCGTGACGCCGAGAGCGGTCACCCGGCGCCCTGCCGGCGCAGGTTGGGCCTGGATCTCTCGTCCGGCCATCAGCGTGGACATAGTGCCCGCGCGGGCCAGCAGCGTCGATACCCACGACGACACCAGCGGCGTCACGAGCGCGACGGCCAACCCTGACGCGGTCAGCCCAAGGATCAACACGACAGCTGTGCGAGCCGTGACATGCTCCGGCGGCGTCTGGAACATCGCGAGGAAGCAGCCAAGAGCCACGGGGACGGGCGCCAGGCGCCACAAGCTCGGCCGCTGACGCGGCGCTTCGGACACTGCGGCCCGTGGGGACCCGAGGCGAATCAGCGGAGTGAGCGCGAGGACGACGGACACGCCCACGGCAGCGATCGCGACGACGGCGAGCCGAGCCCCGCCGACGATCGGCTCCTGAAGTACGGAGGCGAGGCGATCGGTGAGGACCGGGCGCACCACGAGGAAGCCCGCGATACCGACGAGCGCACCAGCCGCAGCGGGAAGAAGGTTCTCGACGGCGGCGACGACAGCCAGGCGCGCTCGTCCGACTCCGAGCAGGTGCAAGGAACCGATCCGGCGGTCCCGCACAGACGACGAGAGCCGCCCGACGGCGAGAAGCAGCGCGGCGACCGGCGCGATGACCAGGGCGAGCAGTGTGGTGAGCACGCCGCGCTGCGGGTCCACCTCGTCGGGCGCGACGATCGGGTAGAGGGCGTCCGGCAGCGCCCACGCCAGGCCAAGGAGTGTCACGGCCACCGCCGTCCCCAGGGCAAGCGAGACCACTCGGAAGACGCCGCCGGCACGCACGAGACGCGCGCCGAGCACCACGAGCGCGGTCATCCGAGCGCTGCCGGGGTGCGCAGCGCACCATCACGCATCTGCACGTCGCGCTCGGCCCACGCAGCGACACTCATCTCGTGCGTCACCAGCAGCACTGCGGCACCCGTCTCCTTCGACGCGCCTACCAGCGCCTCGAGCACCTGCTCTCCCGCAACCGTGTCGAGCGCACCCGTCGGTTCGTCAGCCAGGACGACGGCCGGCTCGTGGACCAACGCGCGCGCTACCGCGGCGCGCTGGGACTGACCGCCGGAGACCTCGTGCAGGCGCCGATCACCCAGCTCGGCGATCCCGAGCAGATCGAGCAGGTCGGTCGCGCGTCGACGAGCCTTCGTTCGCGCCGTGCCCAGGAGGCGCAACGGCAGCTCGACGTTCTCCGCCACAGTCAGCTCAGGGACCAGGTCACCAAACTGGAACACGAACCCCAGGTCGCGCAGCCGTGCCCGGGCGCGCGCGTGCTCGCCCAACGTGTCGATGCGCGCCCCCCGCAACCAGACCTCACCGCCGCTCGGGCGCAGAAGGCCGGCAAGGACGTGCAGCAACGTGGACTTGCCCGAGCCGGATGGCCCCATGAGCGCCACCACCTCCCCGGCAGCGATGTCGAAGCTCACGCCCTTGAGCACCTGCTCGGCGCCGTAGGAGTGCTCCAGCTGACGCCCGCAGAGCACGACGTCACTCATCGCGCGCCCCGACCGTCGACGCGACCTCCGCGCGCAGGTCCGTCAACCGGGCACCGGCGAGCTCGATCCAACTCATGTCCGCCTCGAGGTGCGCGATCTCGAAGTCGGCCGCGAGACGGTCGATCGCATCCCCCGCGTTCCGCGTCGCCGTGAGCTGCCGCATCCGGGACAGGTACACAACGCGCTGCGCGTCCAGGATCGCCTCGACTGGCCGGCCACTGGCCAGAGCGAGGATCACTCGCGTGAACAGCTCGGCAGGCCGCCCTCCCGGGAGGAATGGCTCCTGCAACCACCGGTCGAGCTCAGCCACCCCGGACTCGGTGATCGCGTACACCTTGCGATCGGCCCCCTCCCCCGGCTCGATCCCGACCCCGTCGGCCAGCCCGTCCCGTTCCAATCGCGCGAGAGTCGAGTACACCTGCCCGTACCGCAGCTCGCTCGCCTGCCCGAGTAGGCCGTCGTACCGGCGCTTGAGCGCGAACCCGTGCGCCGGCGCACCATCCAGGAGAGCCAGCAAGGCCATCGGAACCGTCATGCCAGGAGTGAACCACGAGTGCACACTCGGTGTATACCCCGAGTGTGCACCGGTCGACGTTGCAATACCCCCCCGTTTGTCAGGCGCCGCACAACCTTCTTCTGCGACGCCTGACAAACGGTCGTTCGTGCGGTGTCCGACAATCTCGATCGAACTGCCGATGGTCGCCGCACGGGTGATCACGGCACGCTACGGTCGGCCGCATGCGACAGCTATTGAGCCAGCGGGCGCTCTCGCATTCAAATGCAAGTCGTACCACTTGACTGGCAGGGGTGCGTGCTCGGTAGGTGCGGGTGTTTAGTCCAGGACTCGCCACGGAGCACGGCCGCGGGCTGGGTGGCCATGACAGGATGCCTGAGCATGAGGCGACGAGGTTCCATGTCAGCGGCCACGCTCGGTGCCGTGTTGCTGGTGGCCACGGGCTGCGGGAGCAGTGTTCCGGCCGGACCGGAGGCCTGCGATACACCCAAGCTCATGTGGTCGGAAGACGCAGCGTCGCCGGGCGAGGTCGTGACTCTGCTCGGCTCCTCGATGATGACCGGGTGTAGCGGAGCGGCATCCGACGGCGCCGAGCCACAACCGTTGCGCATCACCGCAGCCGAGCTCTTTGTCGACCGCGAGGCCATGCCAGCACCCACGGTTGCCGAAGGGATCACCGCGAACGACGTGGGCGTTCTCGAGATGCAGCTAGCTGTACCCGACGGCGTTCCTGCGGGCTCTGCCCTGACGGTCGAGCTCACCGAGAGCGAGGGCGCGGTGATTCGTTCCGACGAACTCGTGATCGAAAGAGCAGGCACTTAGGCCCGCATATGAGTCTTGATCATTGCTGCCGCAGACCCGCGACACGACGCTCCGCGGCCGCGAGATGGCCGACCATGCCCTTCTCCAGCGCGCTCATCGACGCACCGGTCTACTTGTGCGACCCCGCAGCCCGTGGCAACGCGGCCCGAACGAGAACACCACCCGCCTCCTGCGCCAGTACCTCCCACGCCGCTCCAACCTCGCCGCGACGACCGACGACGGCTTCGTACGCATCCAGAAGCTGCTCAACCAGCGACCGCGTCGCGTCCTGGACTCGGCAGGCGTCACCCGACGAGCTGTTCCGGACGGCATCGCGACGACCCAGACTCAAGCCGGCCGGATCGGGAAGGCTGCACCCGGGCGCGCACCCCTTGCACCCCTGCTCGCGTCACGAGGATGATGCCGCCAGACTCGAAGAGTGATCCCACCGGAACAGTCCCGGACGCACTGGATTGCATGGCTGGGACTTCTCCTCGGCGGCGCCGGTCTCGTCGTCGACGTGCTCACCGACGGAAGTACCTGGCGGTGGTACGCCGGCCTAGCCGCCGGTTTGGGTATCGGTGCCTGGATTGATCACCGGATCGCGCGCCGGCGCGCGACACCACACCCGTCTGAACCGATCGAGGCGAGCAGCGTCGATGACTGAGCCGACGAGACACCAGCGCTGGATGGCCCGGCACAAGACAGCGCTACGTATCGGCACGCTCTGCGTCGCCGTCGTCGCCTGCGTGGCCGCGACATGGGTGACCCTTCGTGAGTCGGCCTGGTGGGTCTGGCTCGTCGCCGTCGGCGCCGTGCTCAACGTGATGTCGACGTGGAGTGCGACGGGCGAGGCCGAACGCGCCATGGCCAGCTCTCGCCACTCGCCCGAGGTCAGTTGACCCACATCGGAACTCGTCAGTCTCGAGGCAGAGCGCCATCCCTTCGCGTGGGACTCCAAGATCCTGGCATTGAGCTGCGCCAGTTCCTTCGCGAGCACTTGGTTCACGCGGCTCGTACCGTGGCTTTCGATCGGCAACGGCCGCCCCGGTAGGCACAGTGCCGTGCTCGTCTACGTCGATCCGATCGCACGAGAGCGGTTTGTCGAGCGCATGCGCCACCTCGACGGCACGTGGATCTCCAACGAGAGCGCAGCAGCGCTGGCCTCCACTGACTCTCTGGCGCTTGACGGCCGGGCCGTCCTGACCGTCGACGGCACACCCGTAGCACGGACCCATCCGCATGGCCGAACCATCGGACGGCTGTAGTCGCCGAGAGTCGTTCGGCCTTGCGTCCCTCCTCTTGCGCGAGCATGTCGCCGTGGCTCGGCAGATGACCTTGAGGAAGTTGCGACCGGAAGACGCTCGGGTTCTTGCGCAGTGGTAGACGGACCCGCGGTTCGCGGCTCATGCTGGGTGGCGCCCGACGTCCGAGGCCGCCGAGGGCGAGGGCTGGTGGCGCGGCAGTATCGCGAATCCTGACCCGCGTCTACTGCGCCTGGCGGTCACCGAATCGGGAGCGGTCGGCGGTTACGTCGACCTGTACGGTGACGGGCCAGATCAACGGGAGCTGGGCTACGTCATCTGCCCGTCCTCCCGATGGGGCCACGGCCTGGCGACAGCCGCGGCAAGAGCAGCCGTCGACCACGGCTTCCGCGAACTCCAACTGCGCCGCATCTGGGCCGAAGCCATAGCAGCAAGTCGTGCTTCAGTCCGCGTCTTGGAGAAGGCCGGCCTCCGCGCGATCGGCCCTGGCGAGGGCGAGTCGTTCCTGGGCATGGACTCTCACTACGAGAGGTTCGAGATCCTTCGCGCGGACGTTCACATCGACCCCTGACGGCCGCCGAGAGGGATCGGTTCCGGCGCCCGTGGCATCGACCGTCGGGAGTGGGGTCCGAGCCCAGCCGGTGGCGCGGCACGGTTCGGTCTGGGCGCGTCGGACGTCGGGTTCCCGCCACCGGGAGACAGGTCGTCAGGAACTCGTGACGGCCGCCCGGCCCGGGTGCAGGACCAGCGAGACGAACCCGAGACCGCCTCGGTACCCCCGGAGCCAGCCGTCGCGGTGCTTCTCGACCTCGGAGAGCACCTCACGCGCGTCAGGCTGGTCCGGGTTCTCGACCGCCCAGCGAGCGGGTGCCCCCGTCCACGCCCACTCGTAGTCGTCCCACTCCTCCTGCGTGCTGACGTGCCCGTGCAGCGTCGCCCACCCGTGCCGCGTCACGAGGTCGACGGTGCCGGGCAGGTCGAGGTACTCGTCCGCCGAGAGACCGCCGAGGCCGTCGAGGACGGCCGCTGTCGGAGGCGCAGGCCAGAAGCAGTCACCGAGCAGGAGCAGACCGTCGGCGGCGAGGTGGCCGCGCGCGGCCTCGAGCGTGGGCCCGAGGCCCCCGAACGCGTACGCCGCGCCCACGCTGAGCACCGCGTCGAACGGAGCCTCGCTCACGTACTCCCGGACGTCGCCCTGGACCAGGGTCAGCCGGTCCGCCACGCCCGCGGCAGCGGCCTTGGCCAGCGTCTCCTCGAACCCGACGTCGGACGTGTCCACCCCCACCGCGGTGAGGCCGGGTTCTCGGCCCAGCGCCCGCAGCAGCCACGTGCCGTCACCGCACCCGAGGTCGAGGACGCTCCGTCGGCCGCCCGTCGTCCAGTCAAGCAGGGCCTCGACACGGGCGTCGCTCAGCGGCGACGCGATCGGGTGCTCCGAGTGCGCCAGACGCACTAGCGTGGATCGTTCCACCCCCCGGACCCTATGCGAGGACCAACGGTCGGGGTACGGATCTCTCCCACAAGGGCGTGGCCGAAGATCACCGGCACGATCTGTCAGACAACACGCGTTTTTCAGACGTCGCGAAACCCGGTTCTGCGACGCCTGACAAACGGTCGGTTCTGCCTAGTCAACAACTTGGTCATGCTCTGGTAACTCCGAGGCATAGGGGTGGTTCTCGCGACATCGATCCGGCGGCTCTTGGACTTCCATGCCGTGGGGTGGAACCGGATGGTCCGGCGCTGCGTGTTGGGGGTATGAGGGTGTGGCGTGATGGTCGGCGTTGAGGTGGACGTCGAGGGGGAATGGCAGGCGGAGAGTGCCGTCGTCGAGGTGGTCGTCTCTGGACGGTCGCGCGATGGGGAGTTCGTCGCCTTCGTGTCTGAACACGGTGCGACGCTGCGACGGATCGCGACACTCCTCAGCGGAGACCCCCACCGCGCGGAGGAACTGCTGCAGGCGACGCTCGAGCGGACCTATCGCGCGTGGGATCGCGCCCGCGACGGCGACCCGCTGGCTTACGCCCGGCGGATCCTGGCGAACCTGCGCATCGACTCTTGGCGTCGCACGCGCCGCGAACTGCTGTTGAACGCGGATCAGATGCCCGACCGCGGTCAGGACGACAGGAGCAGCGACGTCGTGCTTCGCGACGAGCTCACGCGAGCTCTGCGATCCCTGCCCGTCAAGCAGCGGCGCGTGGTGGTGCTGCGCCATCTGCTCGACATGTCCGAGGCAGAGGTCGCTGCCGAACTTGGCATCCCCCGTGGGACGGTGAAGTCCGCCGGAGCGCGCGGGCTCGCCGGGCTGCGCCAGGCACTCATGGACCCCGCCGACCGAACGGAGACCACGCGGTGAGCGACGACTTTCCAGCACGCCTGCGAGAACTGGTCGACGACGCGTTGCCCTTGGCGCCGATCGATCCCGACGTCGCCCTCGGCGTCGTCCGACGGCGCACCCGCCGGACCCGCGCACGACGCACGGCGGCCTCCTTGGCCGTGGCCGCCGTCGCCGTTGCGGGCGGGCTGACGATCCCCGGCTTCATGACCGATAACTCGTCGCTCGTTGTCGCCGCCCCCACGAGCGTTGAACTGGCTCCGGGCATCAGGGCAGCCACTTCGATGGTGGCCTTCAAACGCGACGGCGGCGGGTCGGTCTACGACACCGGGATGTCCGCTTGGGATACGGACGCTCGCTTCCTGTTCACCACAGACGATCACCTCATCACAGGGGTGTACGTCGGCGGGGACGACGACATCGAGCAACTGCGCACCAACGAGGTCGAGGCTCGTGCCGAGCCGCCTACTTCTGCCTGGTCGCCGGACGCGTCCGTTCCGTCGGCAGATGCCGACGAGGTCGAGGCCATGCCGGGCCCATTGGGGACGACGCTCATCGTGCTCTCCTCCCCCGACGACTCATGGAGCCTGACCCTGGGCACCGGTTCGACAGAGTGGGCCTCGTCCGACAGGTCGACGCATCTCGTCGCCCGCGACCTGTTCACCGGTCCAGACGGAGCCCAGGTCTCGAGCGTGGTGCTGCCGGCAAACGTCTTCACACCGGCAGCGGACCCGGTGGACACCACGTTCTTCGCCGTCGTCGCGCACGACACGCGCGGAACGGTTCCATCCTTCGCCGGCGTTTTGAGTCAGACCGTCGAGAGCAGCAGCGGAATGGTCTACGAATGGGGCGCAACCACCTGCTCCGGTGAGGAGTGCACTACTGCGGTGACTTGGAGTCCGACGGCTGGCACCGCGACCGAGGAACGAGCACTCGACGCGACCACGACCGCGGTCCAAGAACGGCTCAAGGACCTCTCGGCCGACCCGGAGGTCTGGCAGCGTGGATGCGTCGAGATCCGCACACAGGCGGACGAGGAGCGGCACGTCGTCCGCACACAGTTCGACCGCGAGACTCAGTGCCGGTTCGATGCAGCACTCCGCTCGATGGACCTTGCTATCGAGCACTCGAACGAAGCGCCCTCATGAGCACCGCACCAGCAGGTTGGTATGCCGACGCCCAGCGCGACGGTCACGAGCGGTGGTTCGACGGCAGAAGCTGGACCGAGGAGCGACGTCCAGTCGGCATGCAGCAGACGAACACACCTGCCGGGAGGCTCGGGTGGCTACCAGCCGCCACAGCCTTCGTCGCATTACTCGTCGTCCTGTGCGGCGGGGCGCTCGTGCTCGCTGGCGCAGCTATCGACACGGTCGACAGCGTCGTCTCATCGGAGTAGGTGACCGCGGGAGCAGGCGTCATGGACGTCGCAGACCCTTCTTTCGCGACGCCTGACAAACGGTCGCTCCTGCGATGCCCGAGAGATTTGTTGGAAGTCAACGGAGGAGTGGGCCGAGATGTGTATGGCGTATGCCGGCCCAGGCGAGGGTTCGATCGCCGCCCGCCTATGAGGGCGGGGGGTCGGCGTTGTTTCTCGCGGCGTTGCCCTCCCGGCGGCGAAGCGCGCCGATGAGCGCGCACCGGGGTGAGCAGCAATGGGGCAGATCCCCATGACGAGCAACAGCACGCCGAGCACCCCCCTTGGCCGGAGCGCGACCACCAGCGCGGTGATCACCAGGGATACCGTCGTCGCTCGCGCCGCAGCGCTGGACCTCGCCGTCCGGCGCCCGACCGTCAGGGAAACAGCCCGGCTGGCCGGGCTCATCCCGTTCGCGGCGCGCACGGCTCAGGAGCGGGTGTCGCCCTCCCCCGGCGCAGCGCCGGTGGCAGCGGTTGGCGGGGTGAGGAGCTCGCGCGCCTGCTCGGCGGCGCGTGCGATGCTCTCGCCGACGAAGTCGAGGAAGCGCGCCATGTTCTCGAGCCGGGCGCCGGCCGGGGAGTCCGTGCCGAGCAGACGGACGCCCTGCCGCGCGGTCTCGGCCATCCGGGTGTTGTTCTGCGCGGCGGCGATCATCGACTGGAACCAGACGTCGCCGTCGGCGACGTAGCGCTCGCGCCGACCCTCGCCGCGCTCGCGCAGGACGAGACCGTGGCTCTCCAGGACGGGGATCGCCTTGGAGATCGACGCAGGGCTCACCTCAAGGAGCTCGACGAGCTCGGCAGCGGAGAGGCTGCCCGCGTCGGCCGTGTAGAGACACGCGAGCACGCCCGACGCGACGCGTGGCAGGCCCTGCTGCATGAACAGCGCGGTGAAGGTCTCCCGGTACTCGCGGACGGCTTCCCCGCGCGCGTCGGACCGCGTGGCCGTCGCCGTGCCGGGGACCTCCGTGGGCCTGCGACGGCGGGCTCGCCGCTCGGTGGCGTGCTGCGCCAGGTCCGGGCGGTAGGCGGTCGGGCCTCCGTTGCGCAGCACCTCGCGCGTGACCGTCGAGGTCGGACGGTCCAACCGGCGGGCGATCTCCGCGTACGGGATGTCGTCGGCCAGACCGAGCGCGATCTGCTGGCGTTCCTGCTTGGTGAGCCTGCCTCCCGGCATGGTGCTCCTCCTCCGTGTCACCGACCGGTCGAGAGTAGCGTTCAGCGACATCCGTTGCAACGCACAGGCTCGGCGGTGTTGCGTTGTGCACGTACTCGTTGCAACAGTTTCTGCGATTTGACGTGCGCTAACACCTGTTCATCGCAAAATATGCGTTGCCACGGTGCTGAACGCTCCGTAGCGTTTCCGTTGTCGGAAAGATCACGGAACACCAGCTCAGGAGCCGATCACCATGCACACCTTCGCCACCCCCACCACCATCTCCCTCTCGGTCGACGTCCCGGTGGGCCGGATCCAGGTCATCGCCGCCGACCGGACCGACACGACGGTCGAGGTCCGGCCGTCGAACCCCTCGTCGGGCCGCGACGCGAAGGCCGTCGAGCGCACCACGGTCGAGCTTCACGACGGCGCGCTGCGCGTCGCGACGCCGACGGTCACCGAGCTGTTCGGGCCGTCGGGCAGCATCGAGGTGACGGTCCAGCTGCCCGCCGGTTCTCGCGTCGAGGTCACGGGCTGCGGCGAGCTGCGCGGCGTCGGCCGCCTCGGCGACGTCGTTGCGACGGACTCCTACGGCGCGATCAAGCTCGACGAGGCCGCGAGCGTCCGGCTCGCGACCCAGGCCGGCGACGTGTCGGTGGGCCGCCTCGCCGGGGCCGGCGAGATCAGCACCGCCAAGGGTGACATCCGCGTCGAGGAGGCCGTGAGCGGCGCGCTCGTGCTGAGCACCCAGATGGGCGACGTCTCGGTGGCCGCCGCCGCCGGGGTCTCGGCCTCGCTGGACGCCGGGACGAGCCTCGGCCGGGTCAGCAACGCCCTGCGGAACGACGGCGCCGCCGAGCTCGAGATCCGCGCCACGACCTCGTACGGCGACATCACGGCACGCAGCCTCTGAACCGTGCGTCGCCCCGAGAGGTCGGGGCGCCGGACGAGGGCCAGGGCCACCACCACAGTCTTGACAGCAGCACGACCAGGAACGGAGTACCAGACATGAGCACGGAACAGCTCCTCGACCCGGCGGTCCGGGTGCGGGGTATCGAGAAGTCGTTCGGGGAGCTGCGCGTGCTGCGCGGGGTGGACCTGGACGTGGCCGCGGGCAGCATCTTCGCGCTGCTGGGGTCGAACGGGGCGGGCAAGACCACGCTGGTGCGGATCTTGTCGACGCTGCTCACGGCCGACGCGGGCACAGCCACGGTCCACGGGTTCGACGTCACCGCGCAGGCCGGTCAGGTCCGGGAGTCGATCAGTCTGACGGGGCAGTTCGCCGCGGTCGACGAGGTCCTCACCGGCAGGGAGAACCTGATCCTGGTCGCCACGCTGCGCCACCTGAAGAACCCCGGTGCCGTGGCGGACGACCTGCTGGCCCGGTTCTCCCTGACCGACGCTGGCACCCGCCGGGCAGGGACGTACTCGGGCGGGATGCGCCGCCGCCTGGACATCGCGATGAGCCTGGTCGGCGACCCGCCGATCATCTTCCTCGACGAGCCCACGACCGGTCTGGACCCGCAGGCGCGCATCGAGGTCTGGGACACCGTCAAGGACCTCGCCCGCCGCGGCACGACCGTGCTGCTGACCACGCAGTACCTCGACGAGGCCGAGCAGCTCGCGGACCGCATCGCGATCCTGCACCGCGGCACCGTCATCCAGAACGGCACCCTGGCCGAGCTCAAGGCGCTCCTGCCGCCCGCCCAGGTCGAGTACGTCGAGAAGCAGCCGTCCCTGGAGGACGTGTTCCTCACCCTCGTCGGCGAGACCGGCGAGGACCCCACGACCCCGACCACCGCCGAGGGCTCCCAGCCCGCCGGAGAGGAGCTCCGATGACCACCCACGTCCTGGCCGACACCCGCGTCCTGACCGGCCGGTCGCTGACCCACGTCCTGCGCTCACCAGACACGATCATCACGACCGCGGTCACCCCGATCGCGCTCATGCTGCTCTTCGTCTACGTCCTGGGCGGCGCGATCGACACCGGCACCGACGAGTCCTACATCGACTACATGCTGCCCGGCATCCTGCTCATCACCATCGCCTCCGGCATCGCCTACACCGCCTACCGCCTCTTCCTCGACATGCAGGGCGGCATCGTCGAACGCTTCCAGTCCATGCCCATCGCCCGCTCCAGCATCCTGTGGGCACACGTCCTGACGTCACTCGTGGCGAACATGGTCTCCGTGACGATCGTCATCGCCGTCGCACTCCTCATGGGCTTCCGCACCAGCGCCTCGCTCGGCGCCTGGGCAGCCGTCGCGGGCATCCTCATCCTGTTCACGCTCGCCCTGACGTGGCTCGCCGTCATCGCCGGGCTCTCCGCCAAGACCGTCGACGGCGCCAGCGCGTTCTCCTACCCCCTCATCTTCCTGCCGTTCATCAGCTCCGCATTCGTGCCGACCGACACCATGCCCGGACCGGTCGCGTGGTTCGCCGAGAATCAACCCGTCACCGCCATCGTCGACACCCTCCGCGCCCTGTTCGCCGACCGGCCCGTCGGCACCGACATCTGGGTCGCCCTCGCCTGGCTCCTCGGCATCCTCGCCCTCGCCTACGCCCTCGCGATCGCCGCTGACAAGCGCAAGCTGCGCTGAGCACCACCCACCCCGACGGACGCCCGTCACCTCGCCCAGGTGACGGGCGTTCGTCGCGCGCGAACCCGGGATCGAGCCGTGCCTGCTCACTTCACCACCCCGATAGACCTCGATGAGGCAGGGTGTCGATCCGCCCCGCCCGGACCTCGCCGGTCGCACGTGTCGCTCTTGCCCGCCGGCCGCACGACGCGCACGATGAGTCCGTGGCACGACGGCGGTCCACCCGTCGTCAGCACCGTCCGGAGCGAGGGAGCCCGACCATGACCGTGCAGCTCAGCCCGTACCTCACCTTCGGCGGCAACGCCCGGGAGGCCATCGAGTTCTACGGCGCCGTGTTCGGGGCCGAGCCCGACGTCGACACCTACGCCTCCGTGGGCCCGGTCGACGACCCGTCCCAGGCGGACAAGGTGATGCACTCGCAGGTCGATGTTCCGGGCGTCGGTGCCGTCATGGCCTCCGACGTGCCGCCGGGCATGCCCGTCTCCGTCAACCCGTCGATCGCCCTGTCCGGCGGCCCGGACGAGAGCGAACGGCTGCACGGCTGGTTCGCCGCGCTGTCCGACGGCGGCACGAACGCCATGCCGATCGAGACCGCGCCGTGGGGCGACGAGTTCGGCATGGTGACCGACCGGTTCGGCGTCGTCTGGATGGTCAATGTCGCCGGGTCTGCGTCGGAGTCCTGACCGGTCCCGGCACCGGGAGCGCGACGCCGGCGGCGTCGCGTGGGACGAGCGCGAGGTCGACGTCGCGGGCCACCCGGTGTTCGTCCGCGCCGGGCCGGAGGTACCCGGCAGCGTGCCGATGGTGCACGTGCACGGCTTCGCGATCTCCGGCGCGTGCATGCTCCCCACGGCCGCGCGCCTCGCGCACCGCGCCACGACGTACGTGCCCGACCTGCCCGGCTACGGGCGCAGCCCGGCGTGGGGCGCGGCGCTCGGCATCCCGAACCTCGCGTTCGCGCTCCTCGGGGTGCTCGACGCGCTCGGGCTCGACCGCGTCGTGCTCGTCGGGAACTCGATGGGCGGGCCGGTGAGCCTCGAGGTCGCGCACCAGGCGCCCGACCGGGTCGCCGCCCTGGTGCTCGCCTCCCCGGCGGGCGGTGTGCACAACCAGCCGTTCGCGCGGGCGGTGGCGCAGCTCGCGCGCGACGCGGTGCGCGAGAGCCCGGCCATGGCCCGCACCGCCGTCCCGGACTACCTGCGCTTCGGTCCGGTCGCGACGCTGCACCTGTTCAGCGAGCTCACGCGGTTCCCGTCGCTCGAGCGGATGCTGCGCACGCCCGTCCCGACGCTCGCCGTCGTCGGCACGCGCGACCCGCTGATGCCGCCGCCCGCACGCGTGCGCGAGGTGGGGCGGCTCACGCCGGAGCACGTCGACGTCGTGGTCATCGAGGGCGCGGCGCACGCCATGAACTTCAGCCACCCCGGCGAGCTCGCCCACGTCATCTCGTCCTGGCTGGACGGCGAGAAGATCGTCGACGATCCCGACTCGCCCGGCGTCGCCCGCGTGCTGCACCTGCGGCGCCCCGAGGCGGGGCCCTGGTCGGATCGGCCGGACCGGCCGGACCAGGGCCCCACCCCGCGGGACGCGACCGTCAGCCGCAGGTGAGCGCGTCGTACGACGCGTCGACCTCGGTGGTGACCGTCTCGCCGTCGACCTCGCCCGTCGCGGTGACGGTCGCCGAGCCGGCCTCGACCGACCCGGACCGGACCGCGAACGACTGGTACGCGTTCGCGCCCGGCTGCACGTCGGCCACGGTCTTGGAGCCGAACGGCGTGTCGAGCGTGACGTCGAGCGCCACGTCGCCGTCGTTCGTCGCCCGGACCGCGACGTAGGCCGTGCCGGCGAGGCAGCGGGCCTGCGCCGTCGCCGTCACGTCGAGCTCCGGCTCCTCGCCGTCGTCGCCCGCGTGGACCGCGGCGACCTCGTCGGCCGACAGCGCACGGTCGAAGACGCGCACGTCGTCGATCACGCCCGGCCAGTAGTCGACCGGGTTGCCGCTCCACTGGCCGCGTCCGATCGTCAGCGGACCGGAGGCGCTGACGCCGCCGCACACGCTGGCCTCGCCCACCTGCTCGCCGTTGAGGAAGAGCGTGATGGTCTGCGCGTCCGCGTCACGGACGCCGACCACGTGGTACCAGTCGCCGAGCACCGGCTCGACGACGTGCTCCGCGCGCGGACCGCCCTCGTACGAGAAGGCGAACCGGCCGCCGCCGCCGTACTGGAGGTAGAACGCGCTCGAGCCCGTGGCCGAGTCCTGCCCGACGATCGTCGACCAGTTGCCCGGGATGCGGTCGAGCTGCACCCACGCCGAGACCGTGTACGAGCCGGTCGTGTCGAGCACCGGTCCCTCGGTCTCGAACGCCTGGTCCTCACCGTTCAGGCGGATCGCCGAGCCCGCGTCGCCGTGGCCGGCCACCCAGGCGCCCGTGCCCGACGCCGGGTGGTCGCCCACCGAGTCCGCGGCGGTGCCGCCCTCGCCCTCGTCGAACGACCAGCGCCCGACGCCGGTGAGCCCGGGCGTGCCCGGGTCGGCCGGCTCGACGCCCTGGCGGGCCGCGGCGATGACGCGCTCGTTGACGTCCTTCACGCGCGCCGCGTCCATCTTCAGGACCTTGCGGTCGTACGTGTAGAAGCCGTTGAGCTCGTTCTCGACGTCGGAGATCTCCGTGTACACCGAGCCCGAGAGGTAGCACTGCGCGGGGCGCACGAGCTTCTCGGTGTTCTGCACGTACGCGTCGGTGAGCGCCTCGGAGTCCGCGACGCCGCCGTACGGGTTCGCCGACACGCCCGGCCACATGTGGCCCGGCACGCTGAGCGAGAAGCCGCCGTGCTCGCCGTCGATCGACGCGCGCGTGGCGTCCGGCTGCGGCGTCGCCGGCCCGGTGTACATGTGGTGGTCGATGATGTCGCCGGTCCCCGAGTCGCCCTTCGACGCGCAGCAGTTGTAGCCCGAGTGCGTGTTGAGGATGCGGCTCGGGTCGTACGCGTCGATCTCGTTGCCGATGCGCGTGGTCTCGGCGAGGTCCCACTCGCCCCAGCCCTCGTTGAAGGTCACCCAGCCGACGATCGACGGCACGGACCGGTGCTCGTCGATGATCTCCTTCATCTCGGACTCCCAGAAGTCGCGGGACTCGGGATCGGTGTCGCCGTTCGCGAACCAGCCGCTCGGGATGTCCTGCCACACCATCACGCCGAGACGGTCGGTGTGGTAGTAGAACCGCGCCGGCTCGACCTTGATGTGCTTGCGCAGCGTGTTGAACCCGAGGTCCTTGTGCGCCTGGATGTCGAACACGTACGCCTCGTCCGAGGCGGGCGTGTAGATGCCGTCCGGCCAGTAGCCCTGGTCGAGCGTCGACATGAGGTAGGTGAGCTCGCCGTTGAGGAGGATGCGGTTGACGCCGTTCACCTCGTCGACCTCGATCGAGCGCATGCCCGCGTAGGACTGGACGGTGTCCGTGGTGTCCCCGTCGGTGAGGGTCACGTCGACGTCGTACAGGTACGGGTCGTCCGGCGACCACAGGAGCGCGTCCGGGATCTCGACGACGAGCTGCTCGTTCGCCGCGCCCGTCGCGGTACCGACCTCGGCGCCGTCGGCGTCGCGGACCACCGCGGTCACGGTCGCGCCGTCCGACGCGCTCGCGGACTGCGCGGTGACGGCGAGGATGCCGGCCTCGATGTCGGGCGTGCTGACGACGGCGTCGATCGCGGCGGCCGGCACGGGCTCCATCCACACCGTCTGCCAGATGCCCGACGTCGGGGTGTAGAAGATGCCGCCCGGGTTGAGCGTCTGCTTGCCGACGGCCTGGTTGCTGCCGTCGGTCGTGTCGACGACGCGCACCACGAGCTCCTGCTCGGTGCCCGCGACGAGCGCGTCGGTCACGTCGAGCGAGAACGCGTCGTAGCCGCCGCGGTGCGAGCCCACCTCGGTGCCGTTGAGGTAGACGGTCGCCTCGTAGTCGACGGCACCGAAGTTCAGGCGCAGCCGGTTCGTGCCGTCGCCGCCCACCGACCAGTCCTCGGGGACCGAGATCGTGCGGCGGTACACCATGTCGTCCTCGCGGCGCTCGATGCCCGACAGCGCGGACTCCACGGCGTAGGGGACCACGATCTCCTCGGCGAGCTCCTCGCCGGAGGCCGGGACCCAGTCGTCGCCCGCGTCCTCGGGAGCGGCCTCGAACTGCCAGACCCCGTTGAGGTTCTGCCACGCGTCGCGCGTCATCTGCGGGCGCGGGTACTCGGGCAGCGGGTTCTCGGGGTCGAAGTCGTCCGCCCACGGCGTGGCGAGGCGGTACTCCGAGCCGTTCTCGACCGGGAGGTTCAGCGATCCGACGGGCTCGCCGCCGACGGTGAGGTCGCCCTCGCCGTCGTACGTGAGGCGGACCGACGACGCGCGGTCGACCGGTGCGCCGATCGTCACGCCGAGGACGTCGCCCTTCGCGGCCACCTCCGCGACGGGCCACGAGAGCGCGTCGACCTGGACCTTGAGGTGCTCGGCGAGGGTCTCGTCGACCCCGCCGACGGTGTCCGCGAACGTCACGTTGAGGCTCGTGCCGTCGCTCTCGAGCGCGGCCGCGGCGGGGAAGACGACGAAGTCGTCGGGGTAGGCGAAGGCGTCGGTCGGCACGATCTCACGGTCCTGCGACGGGCTCTGCCACCGCAACCGGAGGTTCGAGCCGCCCGTGTTCTGGAACAGCTCCATGCGGAACTCGTACGCCTGCCCGGCCTCGAGCTGGACGGGGGCGGACGTCTGCTCGACGTCCCAGTCGTCGACCCAGTGGTCGATGACGAGCTGGTCGTCGATCCACAGGCGGAAGCCGTTGTCGCCGATCGCGGAGAACGTGTACGCCTCGCTGAACTCGGGCGTGATGGTCCCCGTCCAGCGCGCCGCGGTGCGCTCGCCGCGCCCCGTGAGCTCTTGGAACATCGGCACGAGGTTCGGGAACTCGATCCGCTCGTCCGGGATGGTGGCGCGCAGGTCCTCCAGCGGCCAGGACGGCCCGCCGGACAGGAAGTACTCCCCCTTGAGCCCGTGCTGGAGCTCCGGCTCGGCGGCGGCGGGCTCGTCCGCCGGGGCCTGCGGGAGCGCGCCGGCCGTCGTCGCCGAGACGGCGGCGAGCGGGACGGTGAGCGCGGCGGCGAGGGCGGCTGCCAGCAGTCTCTGCCGCCGCCCCCGTCGCGGTGATATCGCTGTCATGCGATGCATTGCGTGGTCCTCCTCGTCGAGTGATCACTGTGCGAGCGGCACGCCGGGGACCGCCGTGGTCCGATGTCCCGGTCGTCGTCGGCCGGGACGCGAGCACCGCTCCCCAGAATCAAACATCTTCCACCACAGATGCACAACACCTGATCGCTCCGACTTCCACGCGGCGCGCTTGGCGGCGCCCTACCGTGTGCGCATGAGCGACGCCACGCACCCGGTTCCCCACCCCGGCGAGCCGCACCCGGCGAACGGCACCGGGTCACGCCTCAACCGGCTGCGCGCCGGGGTGCTCGGCGCGAACGACGGGATCGTCTCGACGGCCGGCGTCGTCGTGGGCGTCGCCGCGACGAGCACGTCGATCCCCGTCGTCGCCACGGCGGGCGGCGCGGCGCTGCTCGCCGGGGCCCTGTCCATGGCCGCGGGCGAGTACGTGTCCGTGAGCACGCAGCGCGACACCGAGCGGGCGCTGCTCGCGACCGAGCGGCGCGAGCTCGCGGAGATGCCCGAGGCCGAGCTCGACGAGCTGACCGACATCTACGCGGCGAAGGGGCTCACGCCCGAGCTCGCGCGCGAGGTCGCGGTCCAGCTCACGCGCCGCGACGCGCTCGCCGCGCACGCCGACGCCGAGCTGCACCTCGACCCCGACGCGCTGACGAGCCCGTGGGAGGCGGCCGTCGCCTCCGTCGTGTCGTTCACCGTCGGCGGGCTGCTGCCGATGGCCGCGGTCCTCCTCGCCCCCGCGGGACTGCGCATCCCCCTGACGTTCGTCGCCGTCGTGCTCGCCCTCGTCCTCACCGGTTGGGGCTCGGCGCGGCTGGGGAGCGCCCCCACGCGACGGGCGACCGTCCGCACGGTCCTCGGCGGCGCGATCGCGATGGGCGTCACGTACGCCATCGGGTCGCTGCTCGACGTCGACGTGTAGCCGGCGCCCGGCCCGCGCGTGTCGGCCCCGCGGGGCACAGTGGTGCGGTGAGCCTCGACCGCGTGCCGCGCGCCCCGGTGCTGCGCGCCCGGGCGACGGTCGCGCACCTCGACGCCGACGCGTTCTTCGCGAGCGTCGAGCAGCACCAGCGCCCGTCCCTGCGGGGCCGTCCCGTGCTCGTCGGGGGCGTCGGCCCGCGGGGCGTCGTCGCGACGGCGTCCTACGAGGCGCGCGCCCACGGCGCGCGCTCGGCAATGCCCATGGAGCTCGCGCGACGGCTGTGCCCGCCGTCCACCGCGGTGCTCGTGCCGCGGTTCGCGGCGTACGCCGCGTACTCCGCGCGCATCATGGCCGCGCTGCACGAGGTCACGGACCTCGTCGAGCAGGTGAGCATCGACGAGGCGTTCGCCGACCTCGACGCCGCCGCGGTTCCCGGCACCGACCTGGAGGCCCTCGCGCGCGGCGTCCGGGAGCGGGCACGCGAGCTGAGCGGCCTGCCCGTCTCGCTCGGCATGGGCCGGTCGAAGCTCGTCGCGAAGCTCGCGTCGGAGGACGCCAAACCCGGCGGCGTGCGCGTGGTGGCGCCGGACGACGAGGACGACTTCCTCCTCGCGATGCCCGTGCGGGCGCTGTGGGGCGTGGGGCCGGTGTCCGCCGCGCGCCTCGACGAGCTGGGGGTGCGCACGGTCGCCGACCTGCGCCGCCAGCCGCTCGACACCCTGCTCATGGTCGCGGGCGAGGCCGGTGGCACGAACCTCTTCCGGATCGCTCGCGGCTGGGACGACCGCCCGGTGACCACGGTGCGCGAGCGCAAGTCCGCGGGCGCCGAGCACACGTTCGACACGGACCTGCACGGGCGGGCCGCGATCGCCCGGGCACTCGACCGGGTGGTCGACTCCGCGCTCGCCCGGCTCGAGAGCCACGGGACCGCCGCACGGACCGTGGTGGTGAAGGTGCGCCTCGCGTCGTTCACGACCCTGACGCGCTCGGTGACGCTGGCGCGACCGACGTCGGACGAGGGCGCGCTGCGGGACGCGGCCCACCGGGCGCTCGTGCTCGCCGACGTCACCGAGCCCGTGCGGCTCCTCGGCACGTCGTTCCACGGCCTGTCCGAGCACTCCCAGCTCATGCTGCCGCTCGACGAGGAGGCCTCGCGCACCGAGAGCGCGGTGGTGACGGCCGAGCCGGTCCCCGACGCGCCGGTCGGCACCGGGCCGCGGCGTGCGTCGGCGCGCGACGTCGCACCCGGGCTCGACGTGGAGACCGCGGCCCACGGCCGCGGCTGGGTGGTGCGCGTGGGCGACGACGGTCGCGTCGCGGTGCGGTTCGAGACCCTGCGCACCGGGCCGGGCCACCAGCGCTGGGTGGACCCCGAGGCCGAGGAGCTCCTCCTCGTCCCGCCGCTCGGGCCGGACGGCGAGGTGGTGCGCGGCGCGCAGGACGGGGACGAGCCGCCGGGGACATGAAGAGGCGCCCTCGTCCGCAGGGGGGTGGACGAGGGCGCCGACGGCGATGCAGGGGCTCACCGTGTGCCTCAAGCGTAGGTGGCACCTGGACGACCGTCCAGGTGGGCGGCGGGTGAACTCGCGCGGCGCCGCCGGGCACCGCGAGAGCACCGGTCGCCGGGTCAGGCGTGGATGAGCTCGCGCCAGTTCGACGGCATGCGGTCGACAGGCCCCGGCGACTCCTGCTCGGGCGGTCGGGAGAGCGGCGCCGCGAGGTGCGGGCCCTCGAGCACCTGTTCCGTCTCGTAGTCCCAGAACCAGTCCTCGCCCGGCTCGAACGACCGGACGAGCCGGTGGCCCGTCGCCTCGTAGTGCCGTGTCGCGTGCTGCTCGGGCGAGGTGTCGCAGCACCCGACGTGCCCGCACGACGCGCACCGGCGCAGGTGCACCCACCAGCCGCCCGCGGCGTCGCACTCCGCGCAGACGTTCCCGCTCGGGCGGACGTGGGGACGCACGGCCGACTGCAGCGCCGCCGCGAGGGCGGGGTCGTCGAGCCCGTCGCCGTTGACGTTCGGAGCCCGGTCGGCCGTCATCTGGCGCCCGCGCCCGCGGCTCTCACGACAGCCGTCCAGACCTCGGGCTCGAGCTCCGGTGCCGGCGCGGCGTCGGACCAGGCACGGCAGTCGTCGATGGTCGCCGTGAGCACGTCCCGCAGCCGCTCGTCCGGGTTGGCCACGCACGCCTCCGCGATGCCCTGGACGGCCGCGGAGATGATGCTGGGCGCGGCGTCGCGCACGAACCTGCTGGGGCGCAGCCGGGCGCCCTCGCAGAACCGCTGCGCCCAGCGCGCCGTGCGCGGGCAGGTGGCGAGCGCGTCCGCCGACTCGGCGCTCAGCGTGCCGGCCGGTCGCTCGTCGAGGACGTCGAGCATGCGCTCCGCGCCGATGATCGCGACCGCGAGCGTCTGCTGACGCTCCGCCGGCGAGATCGGCAGCGCGGTCTGCGCCGCCCGGAGCGCGATGCGCACGTCCCAGTGCGGGTCGTCGCTCGTCAGCCCGATGACGGACGGGATGAGCGGCGCGAGCTTCGGTCGCTCCGGGTCCACCGTCAGGTCGTTCACCGCGCGGGCCAGCATGGCGAGCAGCGGGTGGGTGCACCGGGGATGGTCGCTCCAGCGCTCCCCCGCGAGATACGACGCGAGCTCCATGAAGCACGCACCCTTCTTCGGGTTGCGGTGCTTGCCACGGCCCAGCATCGGCAGCATGTCGTAGGTGTCGGTCACGAGGTCACCCCCAGGTCGCCCCACACGGCGGGTCCGGTCACTCACAGTCTGCGCCGGGGCCCCGCCGTTGGCAACGGGAACGTGACCTGGACCACAGATTGGTCGCGCACGACGTCGCGAGGCGGCTCGACCGGCCGCTCCGGGGCGCCCGGGGCGCGCGTCTGAGGTACCTCAGACACCTCGGACGGCGAGGGCGCGCCCCGTCTGAGGACCCCTCGCCCGAGATCCTGCCCGGTCGACCGATCCCCGCCCGGTGGGCTCAGGACGATCGTGGCCGTCAGGCAGGCACGGAGCCTGCGGAACAGGGGACCACCATGAGCATGCAGTTCGGCCCGGCCTTCGAGGCCGAGCTCTCCTACCGCCAGCAGCGGCTGCGCGAGGACTACCAGCGCGACGAGCCGGTGCTGCTGCACTGGCTGCGCAGCCGTCGGCACCGGTCGCACGGCACGGCCCGGTGACCGGCACGTCGGTCGGCACCGACCGACCGGCCGGCACCGACCCGGGACGGACCCAGCCCCCGCACCCTCACGCCGCCGGCGGTGGATCGTCCACCGCCGGCGGCGTCGTCGTCCTCGCACCCGCCCCTGGTCCGGTGTCGGTGCGCGCTGGGAGGATGTCGTCCGTGCCCCGACCTTCCGCGCGCACGCCGTTCGTGGCCCGCGGTGCCGAGCTCGACCAGCTCGCCGCCGCCCTGGACCGCGCCCGACGGGGCGAGCCCGGCGTCGTCCTCGTCGGCGCCGACGCCGGCGTGGGCAAGACGCGCCTGCTGACCCGGGCGGCCGAGGCAGCCGCCGGCCAGGGCGCGGCGGTCGTCTGGAGCCACTGCGTCGACCTGGGCGAGGTCGGCCTGCCGTACCTGCCCTTCACCGAGGCGCTCACGACGCTGCGCGCCGCGCACGAGGCCGTGGACGCGACGGTCGCCGCCCGCCCGGCCCTCGCACGCCTGCTCGACGCGACGCTCCCCGCGGACGACGAGCAGAGCCAGGGCGAGCGCCTCCAGCTGTTCGAGTCGATCGCGGCGGCGCTCGCCGCCTCCGGCTCGGCGGACGCGCCCCTCGTGCTCGTCGTCGAGGACCTGCACTGGGCGGACCCGTCGAGCCGTGACGTGCTGCGCTTCGTCGTCGCCCGCCTGCGCACCGAGCACGTGCTCGTCGTCGCGAGCTACCGTACGGACGACCTGCACCGGCGCCACCCCCTGCGCCCCGTCCTGGCCGAGCTCCGCCGGCACCCGCGCGTCGAGCACGTCGACCTGCAGCCGTTCACCGCCGCGGAGCTGCGCGACTTCACGACGGCGGTCGCGGGCGGGCGGCTCGCGGAGGCGGCGTTCGAGTCGGTCCGCACGCGCTCCGAGGGCAACGCGTACTTCGCCGAGGAGCTCGTCGAGGCGGGGCCGGACGGCGAGCTGCCCTGGTCGCTCGCGGACGTCCTGCGCGCCCGTCTGGAGACCCTCGACCCCGCCGTCCAGCACCTCGTGCGCGCCGCGTCCGTCTCCGGCCGCCAGGTCTCCGAGCCGCTGCTGCGCGCCGTCCTCGCGGAGGACGCGGCGTTCGACGACGACCCGGGCGCGTTCGACCGGGCGCTGCGCGAGGCCATCGCCCACCACGTCCTCGGGATCGAGGGGGACCCGGCGGCCGGCGGCCGCGACACCGTCGTGTTCCGGCACGCGCTGCTCGCCGAGGCGGTCGCGTCCGACCTGCTGCCCGGGGAGCGCGTGACCGTGCACCGCACCTACCTCGGCGCGCTCGAGCGCGACCGCACCCTCGGCTCGCCCGCGCTGCGTGCCCACCACGCGCTCGCCGCGCACGACCTGCCCGCCGCCCTCACCGCGTCCCGCGCCGCCGCACGCAAGGCCGCGCGCGTGCTGGCGCCCGCGGAGGAGCTGCGCCACCTCGAGCAGGTCCTCTCGCTGTGGGAGGCCGTGCCGGACGCCGCGGGGCTGCTCGGCGAGGACCGCGTCGACGTCGCCCTTGCCGCCGCGGGGGCCGCGAGCCGCGCCGGCAACCCGGACCGCGCCGTCGCGCTGGCCCGCAGGGTCGTCGACGCCACCGCGGACGACCCGCTGCGCCAGGCCTCGCTGCGCCACGTGCTGTCCCGGTACCTGCTCGGCACCGAACGCGTCGAGGAGGTGCTCGCGCACACGGAGGCCGCGCTGGCCATCCTGCCCACCGACCCGCCGTCGCTCGACCGCGCCTGGACGCTCGCGATGCGGGCGCGCGCCGCGCTCAACGCCGACCAGGACGAGCTCGCGGAGGAGGTCGCGGCGCAGGCGCTCGCCGAGGCGCACCGCGTCGACGCGCCCGACGTCGAGGCCGACGTGCTGACGACCATGGCGGTCCTCGAGATCGAGGACGACGACCGGGCCGCCACGCTCCTCGCCCAGGCCCGCGAGCGCGCCGTCGACGCGGGCGACATCCTCACCGAGCTGCGGTGCTGGTTCAACCTCGGGTCGAACCGCTACTACGCCGGCCGGCTCGACGAGGCGCTGCGCATCACGCACGACGGTCTCGACCGCGCCCGCGCCACCGGGCTGGGCTGGAGCATCTACGGCGTCGAGCTGCGCCTGTTCGTCGACCTCGTGCGGTACGTGCTCGGCGACCTGACGCCCACGCCCGCGTCGGGCGAGACGGTCCCGGAGGGCTCGGCGCCCACGCTGTCGTGCGTGCAGCTCTACGCCGCCGTCGCGCGCGGCGACGCGGACGCCGTGGAGCGCGGCACCGCCCTGCGCCGCGACTGGTTCCGGGACGGGCAGATCGCGCTGATCTCCGGCGGCTGCTCCATCGACGCCCTCACCTGGGCCGGCCGGTACGAGGAGGCCGTCGACCTCGCCGTCGAGCTCGTCGAGCACCTCGGGCGCACCTGGAGCGACTACTTCCTGGGACGCATCTGGATCTCCTCCCTCGCGCTGGCGGCTCTGGCCGACGCGGCGGACGGTGCGCGCCTGCAGGGCGCCGCCGGCTCGCCCGCGCTCGCCGATCTCGTCGAGCGCGGGCACGTGCTGCTCGACGCCGCGCGCACCACCGCGGAGCGCGGACGGCCCCGGGGCGGCCGGCTCGGACCGGAGGGCATCGCCTGGCTCGAGCGCGCCGCCGCCGAGCACTCGCGGCTGACCGGCGAGAACGACCCCGCCCTGTGGGAGCGCACCACGCGCGCGTTCGACTACGGCTACCGGTACGAGACGGCACGCTCACGGTTCCGCTGGGCCGAGGCGCTGTGCGCGGCCGGTGACCGCACCGCCGCGGAGGTCGAGGCCGCGCAGGCGCTCGAGGAGGCCGAGGAGATGGGGGCGGTACCGCTCGTCGAGGCCGTGCGCGCGCTCGCCCGCCGTGCACGGCTCGACCTCCCCGGGCTGCGCCGCCCGACGACGGCGGTCCTCACCGAGCGGGAGGAGGAGGTGCTGCTCCTGGTCGCGCAGGGCCTGTCGAACCGGCAGATCGGCGAGCGCCTGTACATCTCCGCGAAGACGGTCAGCGTCCACGTGTCCAACGTCCTCGCCAAGCTCGGCGCCTCGGGCCGCGCGGAGGCGGTGTCCCTCGCGCACCAGCGGGGGCTGCTGGAGGTCTGAGAGGCTCGCGCCCCGTCCCGCGGCTACGCTGAGCGCGTGCCCGACGACGACGCCGACCGCGCAGTCCCGGCCGCGCGCGGCGCCGCGAGCGGACCCGGCATCCTCGTCCTGCTCCGGCACGGGCAGTCCACGTACAACGCCGAGGACCGCTTCACGGGGCTGCTCGACGTCCCGCTCTCGGAGCGCGGTGTCGACGAGGCGCGACGCGCCGGCGACCTGCTCGCGCACGCAGTGGCCCGGCACCCCGAGCTCGCGCCGCGGAGCGTGCTGACGTCGCCGCTGGTGCGGGCGTCGCGGACGGCCGAGATCGTCGCCGCGGCGCTGCCCGGCCCCCCGCCCGTCGAGATCGCGTGGCGGCTCGTCGAGCGCCACTACGGTGCGTTCACGGACACCCCGCGCGAGACCGTGCGCCGCGACCACGGCGAGGAGGCGTTCTGGCGGTACCGCCGCTCCTACGCGCACCGCCCGCCGCCGCTCGGGACCGACGCCCCGGCCCGTGCGGCCGTCGACGCCGTCCTGTCCGCCCTGCCCGACGACGCCCGCGCGCAGCTGCGTCCCGACACCGAGTCGCTCGCCGACGTCGTCGACCGGCTGCGACCGTTCTGGGACGAGACCCGCGTCGCGCTCGTGCGCGGCGAGACGCTGCTCGTCGTCGGGCACGGCAACTCGCTGCGCGCCCTGTCCGTCCTCGTGGACGGCCTCGCGCCCGAGGAGGTCCGCGACCTCGACGTGCCCACGGGACACCCGCTGGTGCGCAGGTTCCTGCTCGACGGCGCACGGCTCGTCCCTCTCGTGCGCGGCGGGACGTACCTCGACGCGGACGGCGCGGAGCACGCGATCGCCGACCTGCGGTCCCGCGGTGGCACCTGAGGGGCGTTCGCCCTGATCGGAGGCTCACGACCCGACCATCCTGACATTTCACCCGCCCCCGTGTCCGGTTCCCGGCATGGGGATGCGGTGGGACGGTCGAGCCTGCAAATAATGGTCCATGACCGAGGCGCAGGCACTCCGCGAGCTCGTCGACGCGGGCCTCACCACGCCGTCGGCCGACGAGTCGTTCGACCGCTTCGCGCGGCTCGTGCAGCGCCAGCTGGGCGTCTCCGCGGCGCTCGTCACGCTGGTCCTCGACGACCGGCAGCTCCTGCCCGGCGCGGCCGGCCTCCCCCAGCCGTACCAGGCGCAGCGCAGCACGCCCCTCGCGCTCTCCTTCTGCCGGTACGTGGTGGAGGACGGTCAGCCGCTGGTGGTGACCGACGCCCGGGAGGTCCCGCGCCTGGCGGACAACGGCGGGATCGACGAGCTGGACATCGTGGCCTACGCCGGGTTCCCCATCCGCGACCCGGAGGGCCGCGCCGTCGGCGCGCTGGCCGCGGTGGACGGGCAGCCGCACGCGTGGGTCGAGGCCGAGCTCGCGACGCTCGAGGACCTGGCCGCCGCCTGCACGGCGGAGCTCGGGCTGCGCCTCGCCCACGACCGCGCCATCGCGCTCGAGCGGGTCGCACGGACCGCCACCCGGCGTGCAGGCCTGCTGCTCGGCCTCTCCGAGGCCTTCGCCGCGGCGCAGTCCGTGGAGGACGTCGCCGAGCAGCTCGCGGCCGTGGTGCGCGCGATCGGTGCGCGCTACGCCGGGCTGGCGCTCCTCGACCCGGGCGGCACCCGCCTGACCTACACGACCCTCGACCACCTGGAGCCGGGCCTGCCGGCGGCGTTCCGCCGGATCCGCCTCGAGGAGGAGCGTGGTGCCGCGGCCGCCGTGCGTGAGGACACGCCGCTGTTCTTCCGCGACCACGCCGCCTACGCCGAGGTGTTCCCGGCGGCCGCCGGGCTCATCGCCGACGACGGCGTCGAGGCCCGGTCCTTCCTGCCGGTGAGCTCCGGCGCCGCCGTGCTCGGCGTGGTGGCGCTCGCGTGGGAGAGGCCGAACGACTTCGACGACGACGCCCGCAAGATCCAGACGACGATCGCGTCGTACGTCGCGCACGCGCTGGACCGGGTACGGGTGCTCGACGAGCGGCACCGGGTCGCGGCGACCCTCCAGGCGGCGATGCTGTCCGAGCTGCCCGACGTGCGCAGCGCCGAGCTCGCCGCGACCTACGCCTCGGCACGGCGCACCGACCAGGTGGGCGGCGACTGGTACGACACGGTCGTGCTCGACGAGGACGCGTTCGTGGTGATGATCGGCGACGTCACGGGCCACGACATGGGCGCGGCCGCGCAGATGGGGCAGCTCCGGTCGATGCTGCGCACGTTCGCGTGGTGCCAGGACGAGCCGCCCGCCGTCCTCCTGCGCCTGCTGGACCGCGCGAACCGCGGCCTGGCGCTGCACGCGAGCGCGACCGCGCTCGTCGCGCGGCTCGACCGTCGCTACGACGGGTTCGACGTCACGTGGGCCAACGCCGGTCACCCCGCGCCGCTCGTGCTGCGCGCGGACGGCATGGTGGAGACGCTCGACACGGAGGCGGACCTCATGCTCGGCGTCATGCCCGGCGTCCGGCGCCACGACCACCGCGCCCACCTGTACCCGGGCGACACGCTCCTGCTGTACACGGACGGGCTGGTCGAGCGCCGTGGCACGTCCTACGGGGAACGGCTCGCGACGCTGCGGGCGGCGCTCGCCGCCCACGTCGGCACGGCGACGAACGCGCTCCCGGACGCGCTCGTGCGCGGCCTGATCGGCGGCGGGCAGCGCGACGACGTCGCCGTGCTGGCCCTGCGCGCGCGCCACACCGTGCCGCACCAGCCCCGGCCGGGTCGACCCGCGAGCGCACGGCGGTCGGTCGCCCACACGTCGGCGGCGATCGGACCGGCCCGGCGCTGGGTGGACGACGTGCTGGAGAGCTGCGACGTGTCCCCCGCGGTCCGGCGGGTCGCGATGCTGCTCACGAGCGAGCTGCTGAGCAACGCGGTCCAGCACGCGAGCGGGCCCGTGGACGCCGAGGTGGAGGTGGGGCACCGGACCATCCGGGTCGGGGTGCGCGACGGGTCGACGACGCCGCCGCACCTGCGCTTGCCGGAGCCGCACGAGCCGGGCGGGCGCGGCGTGCTGTTCCTCGAGCGGTGCTCGGCCCGGTGGGGCGTCGAGCTGCACGACGGGGTGGCCGGCACGTCGGCCGACGGGTCGCCGGACCACGCGGCGCCGGACGGGTTCGCCGCCGAGCGCGAGGGCAAGACGGTGTGGTTCGAGCTCGCGGTGGCCGACCCGGCCCTGGGCACTGTCGGGACCCGGCGGTAGCGTGTGGTCTGGGCCACACGTCGCGGCCCGGACGTCCCCACCGCTCCCCCGGAGAGGCAGCCGCCATGACCGACGTCGTCCTTCCCGTCGACCGCCCTGCGAGCACCCCCGCGGCGACCGACTGCGCACCCCCCGCCGCGGACCTGCCGGCACGCGACGAGCTCGACGCCGCCCTCGCCGGCTACCGCCGCGAGCTCACGGGCTACTGCTACCGCATGCTCGGCTCGGCGTTCGAGGCCGACGACGCGGTGCAGGAGGCGCTGCTGCGCGCCTGGCGTTCGTACGACCGCTTCGAGGGCCGTTCGTCGCTGCGCTCGTGGCTCTACCGGATCACGACGAACGTGTGCTTCGACATGCTCGCGGCGCGCAAGCGCCGGGAGCGGCCGATGGGGCTGGGCGGTCCGCAGCCGGCCGAGGTGGAGAACCTGGGGCAGGTGCTCCCCGAGGAGACCTGGGTCGAGCCGGTCCCGGACGACCGTGTGCTGCCCCATGACGGCGACCCGGCGCAGGTGGCGGTCGGGCGCGAGAGCATCCGCCTCGCGTTCGTCGCCGCATTGCAGTACCTCCCGCCGAAGCAGCGCGCCGTGCTGCTGCTGCGTGAGGTCCTGCGGTGGCAGGCGAGCGAGGTCGCCGAGCTGCTCGACACGACGGTGGCGTCGGTGAACAGCGCGCTCCAGCGGGCGCGGGCGACGATGGCGGCGCGCGCGCACTGGGACAGCTCCGGGGTCGACGACGGGTCGGCAGGTCCCGACGGCTCCGCGCCCGGCGGCGCGGGCGTCGGTCCCGCTGCCTCCGGCGGGCAGCAGCTCGGCGCCGAGGAGAAGCTGCTGCTCGAGCGCTACCTCGACGCGTTCGAGCGGTACGACATGGACGCTCTCGTCGCGCTCCTGCACGAGGACGCGACGCTGTCCATGCCGCCGTACCCGCTGTGGATGCGCGGCACCGACGACATCGTGCGCTGGATGGTCGGGCCGGGGTGGGAGTGCGAGGGCTCGCGCCTGGTCCCGGTCGCGGTCAACGGCACCTTCGGGTTCGGCCAGTACCGCCGCGCCGAGGGCGGCGGCTACGAGCCGTGGGCGCTGCAGGTGATCGAGACCGAGGGCGGGCGCGTCGTGGCGATCAACGCGTTCCTCGACACGGCGGCATGGTTCCCGCTGTTCGGGCTGCCGCCGCGGCTCGACGAGCGGGCCTGACCCGACGCCGCCTCACGGCGACGTGCGTCGGCGGAGGGCCACGAGCATCGCGCCCGCCGCGAGCAGGAGGACGGCCAGCGCGGTCGCCGCGACCACGGTCGAACCCGTCCGCGGCAGCCATCCCCCGCCGCCGGTGTCCGGCGGGACGTCCTCAGCGGCGAACGTGTTCATCACGGCCACGTCGACCCGCGCGTCGTCGCCAGCGGGGACGACGAACGTGGGGGAGGTCGGGACGCCGTCCGCCGGGTCGGTCCGCACCGACGCGCCGTCGACGACGATCTCGACGGACTCCGCGTCGCCGGAGCCGGTCTCCGCGAGGGCGCACGTCGCGCCCTGCGGCACCAGCTCGTAGACGGCGGTCCAGCCGTCCGCGGCGGAGAGCGCGCGCTCCGCGCCACCCGGGATCACGACCGGGGTCTCGACACCGTCCACGTCCTGCGTGCACGCGAGCGCGACGACGAACGTGTCGTCCTCGTGCGCCCCCGCACCGGCACCGTCGAGGATCTTGCGCACGACGACCTGCCCGGCCTCGAACGTGTTCGTCACGACGACCTCGACCGGCTCCTGGAGCGTGGCGGTGCCGTCCACCACGACCGGGTCGGGCTCGACCGACACGGCGGTCGCACCACCGGTCTCCGTCTCGGTGACGGTGCACTCGTCGCCGTCCTGCAGCCCGAAGTACACCGCGGGGACGCCGGGGCCGAACCGCCGCTCCGGACCGCCCGGGATCGTCGTCACGGGCGTGCCCAGCGCCGTCGTGCACTCGATCGAGACCGCGTAGGGGAGCTCGGCGAACGGCACCGTCGCGAGGAGGTCCTCGACCTCCTGGAGGAGCCGCGCGAGCTCGGCGGGGTCGACCGGACCGTCAGGGACCTCGGGCAGCGGCGGCAGGTCGGGCATCGCCGGGGCGAAGGTTGCCCCGGCGCCGTCCACCACCTTCCGGACCACGAGCGGGGCCGTGAGGAACGTGTTCGTCACGGTGACCGTCACGGTCGTCGGCTCGCCGTCGTCGGCGGGCGGCACCACGACGTCGTCCACGGTGGTCCCCTCGACGAGCTCGCCGCCGTCGACGGTGATCGTCGTGGACGAGGCCCCGAAGGTGTCCGTCTCCGTCACGGCGCAGACCGACCCGACCGGCAGGCCGTCGTAGAGGACGGGGTCGCCCGGGACGAGCTCGCGCGTCCCGCCGCCCGGGATCGTCAGCGCGACGTCCTCGTAGGTGCACGCGAGCTCGACCTCGAACGGGCCGGGGCCGTACAACGCGCCGAGCCCGGCGAGCTCCTTGTCCACCTCGACCGACCCGACGTCGAACGTGTTCGTCACGACGACCTGCGCCGGCTCGTCCGCGTCCACGGTGATCGTCGACGGCACGACGACCGCCCCTGTCGCGCCGGCGTCGTCGGTCTCCGTGACGTCGCACTCCGCCCCCGCAGGCAGGTTCGCGACCTGCGCCGTGAGCGGGCCCCCACCGCCCAGCACCACGGTGCTGTCGTAGACGGTGCGGGGCTCCCCAGGACCGTCGCCGTCGTCGTCGAACGTGCACACCACGTCGATGGGGAACGGGCCCTGCCCGTACGCCTCGGCCCCCTCGCCGTCGACGATCTTCAGCAGGTCGAGGACGCCGACGTCATAGGTGTTGGTCAGGGTGACGGCGTTGCGCGGGACGCCGACGACGTCGCTCGCGAGGGTCAGCCCGGCGCTCGTGCCGTCGGTGACGACCGGCTCCTGCTGACCGTGCTGGACGGTGATCGTGGTCGACGACGCGTTGCCGGTGCCCGTCTCCGTCACCGTGCACTCGGAGTTCACGGGCAGGCCCGTCAGCTCGACCGTCTCGCCGTCCTCGATGGTCACGACCATCGGGTCGAGGGGGCCGTACCCGTCCGCGTAGACGGGCTCGCCGAGGAACGTGCACTCGACCGTCGCCTCGAACGGCCCGAACGGCACCGGTTCGCCGTCCTGGTCGACGGCGTCCGTCACGACCTCCTTGGACAGCTCCATGCTCGAGAGGCTGTAGACGTTGACGGCCATGATGGTCGTCGGGTCCTCGTCCACCGTCTCGCTGTCGATCGTCACCGGGTCGACGAGGAGCGCGGTCTGGCCCGCGCCCGCGTCCTCCGTGAGGGTGCACTCGGCCCCGTAGGGCAGGTCGGGCACGGTCACGGGCGTCCCCGGCACGACCGTGACCGGGATCGGGTCGAGGACGGTCTCGACCCACGTCCCCACGGCTGACGTGCACCGCACGGTCAGGTCGAACGACGCGGGCGCGTACCCGGCTCCCTCGCCGATCACGGCCTTGTCCACCTCGAGCGGGCCGGACGCCGTCGCGACGCCCACCTTGACGCCCTCGGTGGGCAGCAGCTCGAACCGGACGCCGGCCTGCGACAGCGCGACGCCCGACGCGGCGGCCGAGTTCCACGCGAGGGCCCGGTCGCCCGCCTCGGGGATCTCGGGAGGGGTCGTCGTGGTGCCCTCGAGCGCGATGAACTGACCCGGCCGGAAGAGAGCGTCCTCGGCCATGACGACCACGGCCTTGATGGCGGTGATCTGCGCGTAGGTCTCGTCGCTCGTGCCGGGGACGAGCTCCGCCCACCCACCGGCGGCCGGGTCGTCCGAGCACGGCTCGGTCATCGGGAGCCCGATGTCGTCCATGCAGTAGTCGTCCACGGTGGTGTAGTAGAACGTCGTCGTGCTCCCGGCCGGGGCGTTGACGAGCTGCGGCGGCGGGTCGTTCGTGAGGATCGGCGCCCACTGCGAGCCGCGCGGCGACGGCTCCTGGCCCTCCTGGACGTACGAGGAGACGTCGCCGGGCGTCGGCAGCCGGTCGTAGACGACGACCTTGTCCAGCGGCAGGTTGCCCACGTTGTCGACGCGGATGCGCCACGTCTCGTCGTGCCCCGGGACGATGACCGGCGCGCACGGGTAGGCGTAGAAACCGGACTCGTCCGGGACGCAGTCCTCGGGGTCCGCGCCGCCCGGCGCGTCCGGGTCGACGACGAGGCCGAGCTCGTCGTCGTCGGTGGCCTTGACGGACTTGGACTGGGCGAGCACCGCCGACGGGATCGGCGTGACGTCGGCGTCCGCCTCGCACGCGCCGCTCTCCTCGTCGAGCCGTCCGTCCACGGGTTCGTCCAGCGGACCCGTCTGGCACACGTCCCACGGCCGGTCCCCGGTCACGCCGGCCGTGTTCTGCACGACGGTGTTCGCGGGCAGGGTCACGCGGAACTGCACCATGACCGTGATCGTGTAGCTCTGGTCGACCTCGAGGACGGTGCCCTCCGGGAAGGTGAACGTCAGCGCCGAGAGGTTGCCGTCGGCGTCGACGACCACCTGGTCGGCCGTCCCGGCGTCCGTGGTCGGCATCGGTGTGCCGTTGGGGACGTCCGGGGTCCTCTCGCCGTCCGACAGCGCGTAGGAGTACACCTCCTCGACCCCATCGGCTCGACGGAGCTGCGGCCCGTCGGCGTCGGAGGGCATCGGGTCGTCGACGACCACCGGGTCGTAGACCGGCCGGTTGCCGACGTTCGTCACCGTGATGTTCAGGGGGAACACCGCGTCGGGCGACTGCGTGCCGCCGGTCACCACGCCGCCGAAGTCCTTGACGATGTTCACACCGTTCTCGGTGTGCTGGTACGTGATCGACGACGTCGCGTCGGCCTCGCTGGTCACCGGGGCCGGGTTCTCCGGGTCGTCCGGGTCGGGCACGAGGTCCGCTCCCGTGACGGTCGAGGTCACGTCGTTGGTCGCGATGCCCGGTGCGTCCTCTCCGGGCGCCGGGGCGTTCTCCGCGAGGTCGCTGGGCACGGGCGTCGACGGGTCGGAGCGCAGGGTGTCCCGCACCTGGACGGTGAGGGCCACGGGCTGCGTCGGGTTGGCCGGGTTCTCCCAGATGGCGCCGTCCTCGCGGGTGAACGTGAAGCGCAGCCCCGTGACGTCGGCCGCGTCGACGCCGGCGGGCAGGGCGAACGTGCCCGCCGGCTCGCCGTCGGTCCAGGTGCAGTCGGGGAACGAGTCGGTCGCCTCGTCGTAGGTGCCCCCGGTGCAGGCGTCCACCTGCACCTGGTCGATCGGGGTGACCAGGGCCGAGCCGTCGAGGTCCACGAGGTCGTACTGGTTCCAGAAGCTGCCGTCGACGTCGGTCAGGGTCATCTCGACGGCGCGCGACGGTCCGGTCGGCCGGCCGGTGATCGTCAGGACGGAGGTCGGGTTCGTCTCGGCGTCGGAGCCGGGCTCGACGATCGTGGCCGGGTCGAAAGACTTGGTCTGCTCGAGGGAGATCGCCGCGTCCTGGAGCTCCATGGCGGCGGTGTCCCAGGCCTGCGGGCTCTGTTCCGCCGTGCCGCCCGGGTCGGCGACCTCCGCACCGGCGCTGTTCGGCACCGGCGAGTCGTCCACCGTGATCCGCTCACCGGTGTACCGGTCGAGCTCGCGCAGCAGGAGGGTCAGGTCGAGCACGCCCTCGCCCTGAGAGACCACGCGTCCGTCGAACTCCACCTCCACGCCGACCACGTCCTCGAGGTCGGCCGGGGTGAGTGCTTCCGCCTCCGCCTCCGTGAACGTGTCGACGCCGCCGCCCACGGACGTCAGCGTGACGGTGGTCGTCACGGTCCCCTCCGGCGGGGCGATGTCGACGGCGGTGAGGGTGAACGCGTCGAACGGCCGGGTGCCGTCGGCCGTCTCGGGCGCGACGACGCCGCCGTCGTTCGCCGTCGACGGCTCGGCGATCCGCACGGTGTCCACCCGCGCGACCGAGTTGTTCACCCCCGTGACGACGACGTGCGTCGACGGGTACGCCGAGTCCGGCGTGCCCTCCGGCGGGACGGACAACGGGCCCCCGGTCCACTCCTTGGTGATGCCGACGTTGATGGGCGTGTCGAGGATCAGCACGTCGTCGGCGGCGGTGTCCGTGCGGTCGGTTCCCTGGAAGGTCGCCGTGGCGCGGGCGGTGTCGTTGACGAGGCCGGGGTCGTCGGTGTTGTACAGCGTCCCGTTCTCGACGCCCAGCACCGGGGAGCCGTCGCTGCGCTTGTCGTCGCGGAGCCGGAACGTGAGGTCCAGGTGCCGCCCGTCCGACAGCGTCGAGCGGGCGACGCCGTCCCCCTGCGCCGGCTGCGTCGGGTCGGCCGGGAACTCGGCCCGGGTCGGGGACTCGGTGTAGGTCAGCCGCACCGAGGTCGCGCTCTCCTGCTCGTCGGCCGTCAGGGTGTACCCCGGGAACGACGTCGTGCACGGCGCGTCCACGCTGCACGGGTCGCCCGTGGCGTCGACCCACGCGCCGTCCACGAAGAGCTCCACCCCGGTGACCGCGTCGTACACCATGAGGGGGTCCACCGACGGGTCGATCGCCTCGACCCGGGTCAGGTCGAAGGCGTCGTAGAACGAGCCCGCGATCGCCGGGTCGTCGGCCGCGACCGGGTCGGCGGTGTCGCTGATCACCATCGGGTCGACACCGGTGAACCCGTTCGTCGACCAGGTGATCTGCGCGGTGATCGTGTCCTGCGTCCGGGCCCGCAGCGTGTACGGCTCCTGCTCCTGCCCCGGGGGCGCGAGGAAGTCCTTCGCGACGAGGTCCAGCTCACCGGGGCCGGTCGGCACCGGGAACGGGTCCACCACGGCGCAGCCCTCGGCCGGCTCCGTGGGGGGCACCGTGCCGGAGGAGGCGCTGGAGGCCCCGCAGTTGGTGTAGGGCGCGTCCCGGTCCTCGGCGCCGTCGTAGGTCGCGACGACGTTCGGCGCGAAGCTCGTCCCCGGCGGGATGCCGTCCTCCGTCGTGCTGTCGTAGACGAACTGGACGCCCTGGGCGTCGTCGGGCAGGTCGCAGTTGACCGTCGCCGCGCCCTCGACCGGGCTGCCGCAGCCGGGCGCCTCGACCCACGCGGTCCCGTCCCAGTAGTTGACGGTCAGCTCCGTCCCGCCGGGCACGTCGGTGGACCGGACCGCCGTCGCGGTGAAGTCGTCCCAGAACTCGTCCGGGGCCGCCGGGTCCGTCGGGTCCTGGACGACCACCTGGTCGGCGCCGGTGGTCGACCCGTCCGGGCCGAAGGGCAGGAGCTGGGTCGGGAGCGCCACGACGACGCTCTGTCCCGGCAGCGCGGGGACCTCCGACGGCGAGATCGACTTGGTCGTCACGGTCGCGAGGCGGTCCGTCAGCGTCGTCAGGTCCGCGGAGGCCGTCGCGCTGTCGTTCGGGATGACGGCGGTGATCTCGTTGGGGTGGACGACGTCGTCCTCGGCCTGGTCGGCGTCGGTGTCCGCGGTGAACGGGATCGTCGCCGTCGCCCCGGTGACGACGTCGCCCGTGAACTCGACCGAGAACCCCACCACCGTGCAGCCGGCAGGGGGGTCCGGCAGCGTGTCCGGCGCCGTCGCGGCGATCGGGTCGGTCGTCGTGCCGTCCGCGCACGTGAACGTGACGGAGGCCGCGTCGGCGTCCGCGGGCCACACCACCCCGGCGCCCGCCCCGTCCGTGCCCCAGCCCGTGAACGTGAGCGGGTCGTCGCCCTCGAACGGGCTGTCCGTCCCGGGCGACGGCTCCGTGATCGTGAGCGACGTGGTCGGGTCGCCGTCGTTCGTCGCGCCGAGGGTGACCGTGGTGGGTTCACCGGCGCTCACGGTCGCGGGGCTGAACGTCTTCGTCGGGGTGACGCTGTTGTTCGGGGGCGTGATGACGTAGGTGTCGGACGCCGTCGTCGGCGTCGACGGGTCGACGCCCGCGTGCGTGACGTACGACGACGCGTCGTTGGTGACCGTCGTCGGCCCGGTCAGCGTGGTGACGGCCTCGCTCTGCACCACGTCCACCGGCACGCTCGCCGTGGCGCCGGGCTGGATGTCGCCGCTGAAGGTGTAGCGCACGCCCTGGACGGCGGCGGGGTCGACGCTGTCGTCGAGCGGCTCCCAGGAGTCGCCGTCCCAGTACTCCTCGACGACCGTGTCCGCGTTCGGCGGGTACGTGATCTCGCCCGTGCCGGCGTACGTGAGGTACGTGAACGGGCTCGGGTCCGCCGTCGGGTCGACCGGGTCCTGGACGACGAGGGTGTCGACCGGGTCGTTCGACGTGCTCGTGCTGCCGAGCGTGATGGTCGCGGCCGTGCCCGGGCTCGCGATCGCGGTCGGGGGCTCGATCTCCTTGGTCGTGCTCGACCCGATGACGAGCGGGACCTCCGGGGTGACGGCGTCCGACGCCGACTGCTGCGCCGCGTTGTCCGAGACCACCGTCGCGGTGTTGGTGATCGGGACGCCGTCCTGGCTGTACGGCAGGTCCGGGTCGACCTGCGCCGTGACGAGGATCTGGACCTGGTCGCCGTTGGGCACGCCGTCCGCCGTGTACGTGACCGTGTCGGTCTCCGTGTCGGCGACGAGCTCCCCGCCGGTCGCGCCGCCCTGGCTCTGGATCGACGCGGTCACCAGCTCCAGACCGTCCGGCAGCGGGTCGGTGAGCGTCGTCGGGACGCACGGGTCGGCGTTCGGGTCCGAGCACGAGACGGTGACGGCCCACTGCACGTCCTCGCCCGGCTCGTACGGCCCGACGCTGACCTCCGTCTTCTGGATGCCCCACGAGGCCGCCGCCGCCGGCGCGGCCGGGACGAGCGCGAGCGGCAGCGCCAGCGCCGCGGCGCCGAGCGCGGCCCACCCGCGTCGCTGACGACGCGCGTGCCGTCGGTGCCGCGTCTGCGCAGCTCGAGTCGTGCCGTATCCCGTCGCCCGTCGATGCGCCATCGAGGTGCCTCTCGGTCACATGCCCCTGCCGGCGCACGCCCTCGTGCACCGCGCCGTCGTCTCGACAGTGCCACAGGCTCCGGCAGACGTCGCGGCGAACGGCGGTCCTCGTCTACGGCGTGACGATGGCGAAGTCGGGGTCGCCCGGGTCGAGCACCGCGCCCAGCCGGTCGAGCACCGAGGCGTCGCCGTCGACCTGGATCCCCACGCCGGCGAGCCGTTCCGGCGAGAGGTCACCGAGCGCGAGGACCGGTAGCGCGCGCCGCGGCGCCGTGAGCGTCGCCTGGGCCTCCCCGCGCTGGGGTGCCGCGCTGTGGGTGAGCACGCCGTTGCGCAGGCGGACCCGGTAGCGCTCGTCCGAGTCCGTCAGCACGACGTCGACCGTGATGTCCGCGTCCCACGCGCGCGGGCCGTCGACCTGGACGGCGAGGGCGTCGAACAGCATCGACGGCGACAGCTGGCCCACCATGTCGGGCGAGCTCGTCTGCGTCGGCGTGCCGAACGGCCCCTGCCGGAGCTCGGTGGCCCCGGACAGGTAGAAGTTGCGCCAGGTCCCGTTCTCCGCGCCGTAGCCGAGCTGTTCGTACGTGTCCGCGAGCGCGTCGCGGGCCGCGGCGTGGTCGGGCTCGGCGAAGACGACGTGGTTGAGGAGCTCGGCCGCCCAGCGGTGGTCGCCGTCGTCGGCCGCCGCGCGCGCCGTCTCGACGACCGCGTCGGCGCCTCCGCCCAGCGCCACGTAGCGCCGGGCCCGCTCGACCGGGGGGTGCTCCCACAGGTGCGCGGGGTTGCCGTCGAACCAGCCCATGTAGCGCTGGTAGATCGCCTTGACGTTGTGGCTCACGGACCCGTAGTAACCGCGGGCGTGCCAGGCGTTCTCGAGCACCGGCGGCAGCACGAGCTGCTCGGCGATCTCCGTGCCGGTCAGCCCCTGGTTGAGCATCCGCAGCGTCTGGTCGTGCAGGTAGGCGTACAGGTCGCGCTGCAGCGACAGGTACTCGACGGCACGCTCGTTGCCCCACGTCGGCCAGTGGTGCGACGCGAAGACCACCTCGACGTCCGCACCCCACAGGTCGATCGTCTCGGTGAGGTAGCGGGCCCAGACGTTGGGGTCGCGCACGAGTGCGCCACGCAGCGTCAGCAGGTTGTGCAGGGTGCGGGTCGCGTCCTCCGCGGCGCACAGGGCCTTGTGGTCCGGGAAGTAGAAGAGCATCTCCGACGGCGCCTCGGTGCCGGGCGCCATCTGGAACACCATGCGCACGCCGTCGACGACCTCCTCCTGGCCCGTCGTCGTGATCTCGAGCGTGGGCGGGACGAGCGTCACGGTCCCGGTGGACGTGGTCTGTCCCAGGCCGGCGCCGACCTGGCCCTGGGGGCCGCGCGCGAGCGCGGCGCCGTACATGTAGCCGGCGCGGCGGGCCATGGCCGTGCCCGCGTACACGTTCTCGGCCACGGCGTGCTCGACGAACCCGGCCGGCGCGAGCACCGGGACGCGACCGGCGTCGACGTCCTCCTGCGTCGTGACGCCCTTGACCCCGCCGAAGTGGTCGACGTGGGAGTGGGTGTAGATCACCCCCGTGACGGGCCGGTCCCCGCGGTGCTCCCGGTAGAGCGCGAGCGCCGCCGCGGCGGTCTCCGTGGAGATCAGCGGGTCGATGACGACGACGCCCTGGGTGCCCTCGACGAACGTGACGTTCGACAGGTCGAGCCCGCGCACCTGGTAGATGCCCTCGACGACCTCGTACAGGCCTTGCTGGGCGACGAGCCTCGACTGGCGCCACAGGCTCGGGTTGACGGTGTCCGGGGCGTCGCCGTCGAGGAAGGCGTACGTGTCGCCGTCCCACACGACCGCGCCGTCGGCGCCTGTGACGGTGCCCGGCTCGCGGCGGGCGACCAGGCCGCGCGCCGCGTCGTCGAGGTCCTGGGTGTCGTGGAACGGCAACCGGTCCCGCAGCTCGTCCTGCTGCCGGGCGATCGCGGGGCTGGCGGGCTTGGTCGTCGACATGCGTGCCTCCCGGCGGGTGGTGGTCGGTCCGTGCTCAGCCGAAGGTCTCGAGAAGGGTGTGCCGCTCGGCGTCCGTGAGGTTGGTCGCGACGAGCGTCCCGCGCACCCCGTGGAAGCGCTCGCCGACGGCGTCGAGGTCGCCGTCCTCGGTGACGACGAAGAGCGCGGACGTCCCCGGGGTGACGCCGGCGCGGATGCGGTCGAGCTGGTCGGCGTCGATGCCGACGGCCGCCATGGCCTTCGACGCCGCGCCGACCGCCGCGCCCGCCGCGGCGCCGACGAGCGGGACGAGGAAGAGCGTCCCGAGGAGCAGTCCCCAGAACGCGCCCCAGCCCGTCCCGCGCCACTCGTCCTGGTGGCCGTGGCGGGTCGTCGGCTTCGCGGCGCCCTCGGGCCACGAGACGACCGCGGTGTCGACGAGGCGGACGTGCCCCGCCGACGCGGCGTCGTGCAGGATCGCCGACGCACCGTCGGCACCCTGGGGCGTGTCGAACTTCCAGACGGTGAAGGTGGCCATCGTGCTCCCTCGTCTCTCGGGCCGCGTGTCGCGGGTGTGGTGGGCGCGCGGCGTCAGCCGAGCAGCTTCGCCTTGGCGGCGACGAACTCGGCGTCGGTGAGGACGCCGGACACGTGCAGCTGGCCGAGGCGCTCGAGCTGAGCCAGGAGGTCGTCGCCGCCTCCCGGGGCGGGCGGTGGTGCGGCTGGCGGGGAGTACTGCGCCGCCTGCTGGGCGGCGGCCTGCAGCCGAGCCTGCTCCTGCTGCGCGGCGGCCTGCTGCTGCTCCCAGCTCTGCTGGGCACGCGTGGCCTGGCGGCGCTGGACCGCGCCCGCAGTGGCCTGGGCGGTCCCGGCGATGACGGCGGTCCGGGCTGCGGTCCCCAGCAGGCCGGGCCGTCCGACGCGACGGACGAGTGGCATGGACGTGTCTCCTTGGTGGTCGAGAGCGGCAGGTGGGTGCGGCCTGGCTTCAGTCCTGAGCGGCCGCGAGGGCGGCGACCTCGTTGACCACCTCGGCGGGAATGCGTTCGCTGAGCAGCACCACGCCGCCCGCGTCACGTGCCGCGCCGAGGACGCCGCGCGCCCACGTGTGCTCGACGACGAGCACGAGCGCGTTGGTCCCCGGCGCCAGCCCTGCCGCCACCTCGTCGAGGTCCTCCTCGCCGGCGAGCCCGGCACCGGGGAGCACGACGTCGGTCAGCGCGACGTGGTCACCGAGGTCGGCGAGCTCCAGGACCTCGACGTCGCCGCTCTCCGCGCGGCGGACGACCGCGAGGTCGAGGAGGGTGACGGTGCCGGCTGCGAGGACGTCGCGCACCGCGGTCTGGACCTCGGCCGGGACCCGTTCGGCCGGGAAGGCGAGGACGACGATCTCGACGGGGCCGAAGGACGAGCTGGCCATGCAGGGCTCCTCGGGTCTGAGCGGTACGGACAGGACCGGTGGGCTCACGGCACCGGTGCGGCGGACTCAGCGCGCCGCGCGCTCCGCCTCGTCCCCGTGGACCACGAGCGCCCACAGCACGAAGACGTCGAGCAGGATCGTGACGATCGACCACCAGGGGGTGAGCTGGAGGGTCGTGAACTGGGCGATCGCGTTGAGGACCACGAGGACGATCGCGACCATGCGCGCCCAGCCGCGGCCCGACAGCAGGGCGAATCCCGTGATGACGAGGAGGATCCCGATGACGAGGTGGATCCACCCCCACGTGGAGACGTCGAGCACGACGACGCCCGCCTCCGTCACGCCGACGAGGCTGTTCGGCGAGAACACGGCCACGAGGCCGCTGATCGCGTTGAAGAAGCCGATGGTCACGAGCACGATGCCCGCGAACCAGATCCATCCCACCCAGCCGGTGACCTGCGACGTACGGACCATGCGACCCTCCCGGGGTCGAGCGGACGATTCGGTGCGAGGTTGCGCCTCGATGGTGGCACCGCTCCCGCAGGACGGCATCCGGAGCGCGGCGGCACGCCGACCGCCCGGACGAGCGGTCGGCGCACTACGTTTCTCCTCATGACGACGCACGACGCGCCTGGCGAGACCCAGCACCGCCCGCCGGACCCGTGGGCCGGCGTGCCGGACGGCGGCACCCGCCCCGTGCAGCACGACTCGCGCCGCCCGCCGCGGTGGTTGCCGCGCGCGCTGGTCCTCGCGGTCGTCACCGTGTTCGTCGGCATCTTCGCCTGGTACGCGCTCGGCGCCCTGGAGGGCCTCGGCGTCAACCTGCTCATCGCGTTCTTCGTCGCTCTCGCGCTGGAGCCGATCGTCGTGTGGCTCGTGCGGCACGGCTGGCGCCGCGGTGTCGCCGCGGCGGTCGCGCTCCTCGGGTCCCTCGTCCTCATCGCCGTGGTGCTCGCGCTGTTCGGCAACCTCTTCGTGCAGCAGCTCGTCCAGCTCGTCGAGAACGTCCCCGAGCTGTACGCGAGCGCCCAGGGCTGGGTCTCGCAGCGCTTCGACGTGCAGATCCCGGACTCGGACGACCTCCTGCGCCAGGCCGCGACGCAGTTCGGCCAGGACGTCGCCTCCGGAGCGATCCTCGTCGGGTCGACCATCCTGGGCGGGATCTTCGCGACGCTCACCATCCTGCTCGTGACGTACTACCTGCTCGCGGCGGGCCCGCGGTTCCGCGCGGCGGTGTGCCGCTGGCTGACGCCGAACCGGCAGTCCGAGGTGCTCCGGCTGTGGGAGATCACGCAGGTCAAGGTCTCCGACTTCATCAACTCGCGCATCGTGCTCGCAGCGCTGTCGACCGCGTTCACGCTCGTCTTCCTGCTCGTCCTCCAGACGCCGTACGCGGTGCCCCTGGCCGTGTTCGTCGGCGTCGTCTCGCAGTTCGTCCCGACGATCGGCACGTACATCGGCGGGGCGCTGCCCGTCGTCGTCGCGCTCACGTCGCAGGGGGTGCCGCAGGCGGTCGGCGTGCTCGCGTTCATCATCGGGTACCAGCAGCTCGAGAACCTCTACTTCGCGCCCAAGGTGTCGGCCCGTGCCCTGGAGATGAACCCGGCCGTCAGCTTCGTCGTCGTCATCGGGTTCGGCGCCGTGTTCGGCCCGCTCGGCGCGTTCCTCTCGCTCCCGATCGCGGCGACGATCCAGGCCGTCGCGAACACGTACCTGCAGCGGCACGAGCTCGTCGAGTCGCACATGCTGCACGACCCCGGCGAGGAGGGCGGGCGGCCCGGCGCGCGCGACCCCCGCACGTCGGACCGTCGCCGCGCGAACCTCCGGGCCACTCAGGAGGCGGCCGACGAGGTCGACGAGCGGCGCGCCGAGGGGATCGACTGACGCCCCGGGACCACCGACGCGACGGGATCACAGCGCCGTGAGGCCGTCCCCGATCATCTTCGCGCCCAGGACCAGCAGCAGGACGGTCATGATGACGGCGTCGTTGCGGACCATCCACGTGCGCAGACCGGCGAGCAGCGACTCCGCCCGGGGTCCCGTCGTCAGGTAGACGACGACGGGGGCCGCCACGCCCAGCGACGCGACGAGCGCGAACACGAGCGCGGCGACGACCGCCGCCGTGGTGTCGCCGGGCGCCGCCGAGCCGATCGCGGCGCCGCCGGACACCGCGAGCAGCAGGTTCTTGGGGTTGACCGCCCCGAGCAGGAGGGCGAGGCCTGCCGCGCGCGCAGGCGTGAACGCGTCGATCGCGGCCATCCACCGCGGGGTCGCGGGCTCGGCGCCCTCGCGCGGCCGGCCCTGCCACTTCCGCAGCGCGAGCAGCAGAAGGAGGACGCCGAGGACGAGCTTGACGACGCCGACCCAGGTGGGCGGCCCGGCGTCGTCCGGAGCTGCGGCACCGGTGAGCAGGGCGACGGCGAGCACGAGCGCCCCGACGGCGACGAACCAGACGACGACGAAGGCGGTCGCGTTCGCGCGGGCGCGCCCGCTGACGAGCATGAGCACGACCGCGACGATGGGCAGCGGGCTGACGAGCACGCCCACCGCGACGGGCAAGGACTGGCCGATCGCCGCGCCCACGGCGCCTCCTCGGACTCAGGACGAGCGCGACGCGGTGCCCGGTACCGGTCCTCGGGCGCCGGGCACCGCGTCACGCGGGACGGTCGTCGGTCAGACGTTCTCCTCGAACGCCGCGCGGAGCTTCGACTCCTCCTCCGCGGAGAGGTTGGTCTGGATGAGCTCGCCGTGGATGCCCTGGGCCTGGAGCTGGTCGTGCACGCGGTCGATCACGGCGCCGGACGTCATGACGAACAGCGCCGAGGTGCCCGGCGTGACCTTGCTGCGCACCGAGTCGATGAAGTCGTCGTCGATGCCGACGTCCGTCAGCGAGCCGGCGATCGCGCCGGACGCGGCCCCGATCGCCGCGCCGAGCAGCGGGACGAAGAAGATGAGGCCGAACAGCAGGCCCCAGAACGTGCCGCCGAGCGCGCCGACCGCGGTCGTGTTGTTGCCCTGCCGCGTCCTGGGCTTCTTCTTGCCCTCCTCCCAGGACACCGTCGCCGCGTCCTGGACCTGGATGAGCTCCTGCTTCTGCAAGGCGAGCAGGGCGTCCTCGGCCCTCTGCGCGCCGTCGGGGGTGTCGAACTTCCACACGGTCAGCGTTGCCACGTCATACCTCTTCCGCTCGTACTTCCGTCGTACCGGTCGATGGTGCGCAGTGCTCCCGCTCCGTCGCGGGCGCCTCGACGGTATGGCCGCGTCGTCGTGGCTGCCACCGGAACCGAGATGCACCTCGTGGGATGCCGTGGTTCTCTCCTCGTGTGCCTGGGGACGCGCGACCCGACCGCTCCGCCCGCCGGCGCCGACTCGGGCGGCCGCGGCGGTCCGACGTCGTCTCCGGCATGGTCACGGGCCTGTTCTCGATCCCCGAGGGGATGGCCTACGCCGCGATCGCGGGGTTCAACCCCGTGGCCGGGCTCTACGCGGGCGTCGTCCCCGCGATCGTCGGGTCGCTGACGGCGCGGACCGTCCTCATGGTCACGACCTTGACGAGCGCCATCGCGCTCACGTCCCAGAGCGTGCTCGCCGGTGCGGGCCTCGACCCGACCGACCCGGCGAACGTCGCGACGCTGACGATCATGGTCGGGCTGGCGATGCTCCTCCTGGGCGTCCTGCGGCTGGGCGCCGTGCTCAGCTTCGTGTCGAACGCCGTCATGGTCGGCTTCTCCACCGGGATCGCGCTGCAGATCGTCACGGGGGTCCTCGGCGACGCCACGGGCTACGAACCGCAGGGCCACAACCGCCTCTACCAGCTCGGGGACTGGCTCGTCCACGTCGGGTCGTGGGACCTGACGACGACGCTCGTCGCCGTCGCCACCGTCGCGACATGGGCGCTCGCCCGCTCGGTGCGGCGACTGGTGCCCGTGGCACTGCTCGTCGCCATGGTCGTGGTGAGCGCCGTCGTGGTCGCCACCGGGCTCCAGGTCCGGCAGGTCGCGGACATCGCCTCGATCCCGGCCGCGCTGCCGAGCCTGTCCTTGCCGGACGTGTCGGTCGCGCCCTCGCTCGTCGGGGGCGCGTTCGCCGTCGCGCTCGTCGCGCTCGCCCAGGCGGCCTCCATCGCCCCCTCCCTCCCCAACCCCGACGGCTCGCGGTCGGACGCGAACGCCGACTTCCGGTCCCAGGGATGGGCCAACGTGGCGGGAGGCTTCTTCCAGGCGCTGCCGAGCGGCGGCTCGATGTCGCGCACGGGCGTCGCGGCCGAGGCGGGGGCCAGGACGCGGTGGGCCGGTGTGGTGAGCGGCGCGTTCCTCGCACTCGTCGTGCTCCTGCTCGGCGGCGTCGCCGAGCTCATCCCCATGGCCGTGATCGGCGGGCTCATCCTCGTCGTCGGAGGCGAGCTCATCTGGGGGAAGCGACGCGAGATCCTGCTCGTCCTGCGCACGTCGCCGCTGTCCTCGGCCGCGATGGTGCTCACGTTCCTCGCGACCACGCAGCTCCCGCTCCAGCAGGCGATCGTCCTCGGGGCCGTCCTCTCGCTCCTGCTGTACTGCGTCCAGGCCGCGCGGCAGGCACACCTGCGCCGGCTCGTCCGCGGGCCCGACGGCCGGTGGACCGTGTCGAGCACGCTCCCGACGACCCTGCGGTCCGGCGAGGTCACCGTGCTCGACTTCTCGGGGACGTCGTTCTTCGCCGCGCTGCCCCGCATCGAGAGCGCCCTCCCCCGGGGTGACGGTGCGCACGGCGCCGTGCTCGTCCTCGTGCTCCGGACGTTGCCGGACATCCCGTCGTCGGCCGTCGTCGAGCTGCTGCACCGCACCGCCCGACGGCTGCGGGACCAGGGGAACCGGCTCGTGCTGGCAGGCGTGACCCCCTCGATGCGGGCCGTCCTGGAACGCACGGGGACGGTCACGCAGCTGGGCGAGGACGCCGTCGTCGACGCGAGCACCGAGCTCCTCGGGAGCCTCGACCGGGCGCTCGACGACGCCGAGCGCTGGGCCCGCGAGCGCAGCTGAGGTCGCCCGGGAGATCGGGTCGACCGCCCCTGGCGCCCGGGACACGTCCCGCACGAGCCTTCCCCTCGTCACGGACACCCGGCGCGGGACCACCGCGCCCGACCAGGAAGGCCCCTCCCATGCAGGACAGCCCGCTCACCACCACGGCGCCCGTCGCGGGCGCACCCTCCCGCCGCGGCCGCGGCGCGCCGTCGCGCGCCTGGGCGTGGACCGGCGTCGTCGCCGGCGCCCTCGGCCTCGTCTCGATCGAGGCGTCGATGCGCCTCGGGCAGAACTGGGAGGAGACCGCCGGCGACGCCGACGCCATCGTCGCCGACCTCGCCGGCCGCACGAGCACGATGATCGTGTTCCACACGGCGGCGATCGCGTGCGCGCTGCTCGTGCTCGTCTTCGCCGCGGGGCTCAAGCGTCGTCTCGACGCGCAGGCGCCCGCCGGGTCCCTCCTGCCGACGGTCGCCGGCTGGGGGCTCGTGCTCGTGTCCGTCGCCGGGCTGCTCGGCACCGGGCTCGACACGCAGTTCATGTTCGGGTTCGCCGAGCCCGAGCTCCTCGTCCCCGAGTCCGGCGCGTTCTACGCCGACTGGGTCGCGACCATCCCGTGGCTGTGGGTCGGCGCCGGCGTCAGCGGCGTCGCGCTCGGCGTCGCGGCGCTGCGGCACTCGGCCGCGCCGCGCTGGATCGGCGTCGTCGGCCTCGTCCTCGGCGGGCTCGCCCTGCTGACCGGCGTCTCCCCGCTGCAGTACATGGCCGGGTTCGTCGGGCCGGTGTGGCTCGTCGTCACCGCGCTCGGCTTCGCGCTCGGGGACCGGCGCTGAGCACGCGGTCCTCGTACCCCGTGGGTGATGTGCGCGCCGGGCCCTTCTCGCAGGGCCCGGCGCGGCCCTACCGTGAGCCCGTGGCCGAGCCCGGGCCCGGCCCCGCCGGGACCTCCCGCACGAACTGGACCATCGGGGCGACCGTCGCGGTCGTCACCTGGTTCCTCGGCGTGTCCGCCCTCCTGCTCCAGCTCACGTCCGGCGTGCCGCTGCTGCTCGGCGACCTGCTGTTCGTCGTCGTCGACGCGACCGTCGCGCTCGTGTACGGCACCGTCGCGGCGGTGGTCCTCGCACGTCGCCCGCACGTCGTCGGGTGGCTGACCGCCCTCGCGGGGATCGGCGCGGGCGTGGCCGCGCTCGGTGGCGGCTGGCGCAGCTACGCCTCGACCCACCCGGCGCTCCCGCCGCTGACGCCCCTCGCCGACGCCTACGGGTGGGCGTGGATCCCCGGGACCGTCGGCCTGTTCGTGCTCGTGCCGTGGTTCGTGCGTTCCGGACGGCTCGGCGCGGGCGACTGGTGCGGCGTCGTCGCCGGCGCGGCGTCGATCGCGTTCTTCCTCCTGGCGCCGACGGACGACCCGCGCCCGGCGATCGGCGCGATCGTCGCCGTCGGGCTCGTCACCGCGACGGCGACGGCGTGGCGCTGGCGTCGGGGCCCGGTCGCGGACCGGCGCGGGCTCGGGCTCCTCGCGCTCGGCACCGCGCTCATGGCGCTGTCGTTCGTGCCGCTGCTCGGTACCTGGGCCGACCCCGACGTCGTGCTCGCGCTGCCGCTCACGCACCTCGCGTGCCAGGCCCTGTTCCCCGCGGCGATCCTCGTGTGCGTGCTCCGCAACCGGCTGTGGGGCCTCGACCTCGTGCTGTCGCGCGCGACGGTGGCCGCGATGCTCGCCGTCGGGCTGGCGCTCGTCTACGGCGTGGTCGTCGTGGTCGCGGCGACCGTCGTCGACGGCCCCGCGGCGCAGATCCTGGCCGCCGTCGGCGTGGCGGTCGCCGTCCAGCCCCTGCACGCCTGGCTGCGCCGGCGCGTCCACGTGCTCGTGTACGGCGACGGCGGCGACCCCGGGCGCGCGGCGCTCAGCGTGGGGCGCCACCTGTCCACCGCGGCGACGGCCGACGACCTCGTCGCCGGGCTGGCGGTCGGCGTCCGCGAGGCGCTCCGCCTGGAGTCGGTGACGGTCGAGTGGCCCGTCGCGGGACCCGGTGCCGGCACGGACGGCGTGCGCGACGTCGAGCACGGGGGTCGTGTGCTCGGCCGGGTGCACGTGGTGCCGCGCGCGGGCGAGCGGCTCGACGCGCGCACACGAGACGCGCTCGACCAGCTCCTGCCCGTGCTCGGCGCGGGCCTCGCTCTCGCGCAGGGCGCGCGCGAGCTCGAGGCCGCCCGGGACGCGACGACGCGCGCCCGCCTCGCCGAGCGGCGCGTCATCCGCCGGGAGCTGCACGACGGCGTCGGGCCCTGGCTCACCGGGCTGCGCCTGGGACTCCAGGGCGCACGCAACGTGCTCGACACCGACCCGGCCGCGGCGGCGGCCATCCTCGACGCGCTCGGCGCCGAGGCGGAGCAGCGCGTCGAGGACGTGCGCGCCCTCTCGCGCAGCCTCCTGCCGCCGTCGCTCGACGAGCTCGGGCTCGAGGCCGCCCTCGGGGAGCTCGCGGGCCGGCAGGCGGTGGCGGGCTTCGTCGTCGACGTGCGGTGCGACCCGAGCGCCGGGCTCGACCCGCGCGTCGCCGCAGCCGCGTACGCCATCGCGAGCGAGTCGGTCGTCAACGCGGCACGGCACTCGGGGGCCGCGGAGTGCCGGCTGGACGTCGAGGTGCTCGACGACGCGCTCGTCGTCACGTGCGAGGACGCCGGGGTGGGCGTCGCGCCCGGGACGCGGTCCGGCGTCGGCTCACGGTCGGTACGCGAGCGCGCCGAGGAGCTCGGCGGCCGCGTCGAGGTCACGCCCCTGCGACCCGGCGCCGCGCGGCCGGGCACGCGCGTGCGCGCCGCCCTGCCGCTCGTACCAGGCGGCGCTGCGTTCCGGCCGCGGTCCGTGACGACCCCGGACGAGGTCGTCGCATGACCGCGGCGGACGACGCGGTGCGCGCGGTCGGCGGGAACGCAGCGCTCCCCGCGGCCGAGGAGACGCGGACGGTCGACGTCGTCGTGGTCGACGACCACCCGCTCTACCGGCTCGGCCTCGTCGCGCTGCTCGGCTCGCTCGACGGCGTGCGCGTCGTCGGGCAGGCCGCGTCCGCGGCGCAGGCGCGGGCCGTGCTGGGCCTCGACAGCTCCGACGGCCGGCCCGGGGCCCCGTCCACGGTGCCGCCCGCGACCTCCGCCGCGCAGCCCGACGTCGTGCTCATGGACGTGGACCTCGGCGACGGCTCCGGCGTCGACGTCACGCGCGACCTCGTGCGCGCACGACCCGGCGTGCGCGTGCTCGTCGTGACGATGCACGAGGACGCCGACGTCGTCGTCGCCGCGGTGCGCGCGGGCGCCCGCGGCTACCTCGTGAAGTCCGCGAGCCCGGCGGAGGTCGAGCGCGCCGTGCGGTCCGTCGCCGACGGCGCGATGATCCTCGCCCCGGCGGTCGCGGAGCGCGCGATGGCGTACGTGGTCGGGGGGCGGTCCGCCGCGCGGGTGCCCTTCCCGCAGCTCACCGACCGTGAGCGCGAGGTGCTCGACCTGGTCGCCGCGGGGCTGGACAACACGTCGATCTCGCGGCGGCTCGTGCTCAGCCCCAAGACGGTCCGCAACCACGTGACGAACGTGCTGACCAAGCTGGCCGTGCGCGACCGCGCCGCCGCGATCGTCCGCGCACGCGAGGAGGGTCTCGGAGGGGCGTGAACGGCTCGGCGCGGGCTGCGGCGGCCCGCGCCGAACCCCGGCTTGCCGGGCACCGCCGCCGCCGAACCCCGGGTCGTGCGTCACCACTGTCGCTCCGTGGCGCACAAACCCGGGTTCGGCGCGGGACCGGTCAGGCGTCGTCGTCCTCGATGACCGAGAGCACGTTGCCCGCCGGGTCGGTGAACCAGGCGATGGGCGGGCCGCCGCCGCGGAACACGAAGTCGTCGTCGGTCTCGACGGGCGTGCCCGCGTACCGCTCGAACTCCACCCCGCGCTCGCGCAGGTCGGCGACGGCGGCGGGCACGTCGCGCACCGGGAAGTTGAGCACCGTGAACGACGCCGGCTCGTGCGCCTCGCCCTTCGGGTACACGAGGACGCCCGTCGTGCCGGGCACGTCGAGCCACAGCATGTCGTCGCCGCTGCGCACGCTCAGGCCGAGCACGTCGCCGTAGAACGTCCGGGCCGCGTCGACGTCGTCGACCGAGAACCCGCTGAACGCCTTGTCGAGCATGTCGCCTCCTGGAGCCGGGCGGGGCCGGTCCCCGCTCCCAGGGTCGACCGCGGTGGCGCCGCACAGTCATCGGTCGAGCGATGCACCCAGGCCCGAGCGATGCACGTGGAGGTGCATTGCTCGGGCCCACGTGCATCCCCCGAGGTCCGTCGGCGGCGTGCGGCAGGATGGCGGGCATGACCGAGAGCACCGACGCGCCGGCGAGCGACGGCGCGGCCAGCGACGGCACCGCAGGCACCGACCTTCTCCTGCTGGACACCGCGTCCCTGTACTTCCGCGCGTTCTTCGGCGTCCCCGACTCGATCAAGGCGCCCGACGGCACGCCGGTGAACGCTGTGCGCGGACTGCTCGACATGATCGCCACGCTCGTCACCGACCGCCGTCCCGACCGCCTCGTCGCGTGCTGGGACGACGACTGGCGGCCGGCGTTCCGCGTCGAGGCGATCCCGTCGTACAAGGCGCACCGGGTCGCGCGCGAGGAGCCCGGCACCACCGGTGTCGAGGAGGTGCCCGACAAGCTGACGCCGCAGGTCCCCGTCATCGTGGAGGTGCTCGCGGCGCTGGGGATCGCGCGCGTCGGGGCGCCGGGGTACGAGGCGGACGACGTCATCGGCACGCTGACGGCGCGCGAGGTCGCGCGGACCGCAGAGGGCGACGGCGCGCCCGTCGGCCCCACGGACCGGGCGCGGGTCGAGGTCGTCACCGGGGACCGCGACCTGTTCCAGCTCGTCGACGACGCGGCCGGCGTGCGCGTGCTCTACCCGTCCAAGGGCGTGAAGCACCTCGAGCTCGTCGACCAGGCGCGCCTCGCGGAGCGGTACGGCGTGCGCAGCGGCGCCGGCTACGCGGACATGGCGGTGCTGCGCGGCGACCCGAGCGACGGCCTGCCCGGCGTCCCCGGTATCGGCGAGAAGACCGCCGTCGCTCTGCTCGACCGGTACGGCGACCTCGCGGGCGTCCTCGCCGCGCGCGACGCGGGCGACGCCGGGCTCACCGCGACGCAGCGACGCCGCCTCACCGAGGCCGCCGACTACCTCGCGGTCGCCCCGAAGGTCGTGCAGGTGGCCCGCGACGCCCCCGTGGGCGACGTCGACGACGCGCTGCCGGCCGCACCGGCCGACCCCGAGGCGCTCGACGCGCTCACCGAGCGGTGGGGCCTCGGCTCCTCGGTCCGCCGCGTGCTGGAGGCGCTGTCCCGCTGAACCGCTGACCTGCGATGTCACAGGGACGGCTCGGGGCCGTCCCTCCGGTGTGGGCGTCCATGAGGCGCCGGCACACCGACCGGAGGTATCGCATGTCCAGCACCGTCTCGTCCGCATCCGCGACGACCGCACCGCTGCCCGACGACGTCGCCGGGCTCCGCACCCGCGTCACCGGTACCGTCCTCGCCCGCGGCGCGGGTCCCGACGGCGGCGGCCGCACGCCCGGCGAGGCCGTCCCTGCGCACAGCACGCTCGTCCTCAACGATCCTCAGATCGCCGTCCTCGCGGCGTCGGAGCGTGACGTCGTGGAGAGCGTCCGCTTCGCCGCGGAGCACGGCCTCGCCGTCCGCCCGTACGCGACCGGGCACGGCGGCGCGACGCCGATCCTCGACGGCGTCGTCGTCGACACCGCGTCCCTCGCGGGGGTCGAGATCGATCCCGGCACCCGCGTCGCGCGCATCGGCGCGGGCACGCGCTGGCAGGCCGTGATCGAGGCCGCCGCCCCGCACGGGCTCGCGCCGATCACGGGCTCGTCGACGCACGTCGGCGTGGTCGGTTACACGCTCGGCGGCGGGCTCGGACCGCTCGCGCGCAGCCACGGCGCCACGTCCGACCGGGTGCGCGCCTACCGCGTCGTCCTCGCGGACGGCTCCGTCGTCGAGGCGACCGCCGACACGGACCCCGACCTGTTCTGGGCGCTGCGCGGCGGCAAGGGCGGCCTCGGCGTCGTCACGCGCGTGGACCTCGAGCTCGTGCCGCTCGCCACGCTCTACGGGGGGTCGTTGACCGTCGACACCCCGCACGTCGCCGACGTGCTGCGCGGCTGGGCGCGCTGGACGGCGACCGCGCCCGACGACCTCACGACGTCCGTCGTCGTGCTCACGCTCCCCGACCTGCCGTTCGTGCCCGAGCCGATGCGCGGGCGCACGGTGCTGACGCTGCGCTTCGCGTACCCGGGGGACGCGGCCGAGGGCGAGCGGCTCGCCGCGCCGCTGCGCGCCCTCGCGCCGGCGCTGGTCGACACGATCGGCGAGATGCCGGCGTCGGAGGTCGGCGCGATCCACGCCGACCCGGAGGACCCGGGGCCGTCCTGGGTCGCCGGCGCCGGGCTGCGCACGCTGGACGACGCGTTCGTCGACCACTACCTCGGCGAGTTCGGCCCGGGCGGGGACTCGCCGTTCCTGGGCGCCGAGATCCGTCACCTGGGCGCGGCGGTCGCGCGGGACGTGCCCGGCGGGTCCGCCGTCGGCGGGCGCACGGCCGGGTACCTGTTGACGTTCGTCGGCATGAACCCGCCGCTCGTGCCCGCCATGGTCGCGAGCTTCACGGACTTCGTCGACTGGTCGGCGCCGTGGGCGGCGAGCGAGACGAACGTCAACTTCCTCCCCGCGCCGTGGACCCCGGAGCGGCTCGCCCGCGCGTGGTCGCCCGACACGCTGGCGCGACTGGCTGCCGTCCGCGACCGCTACGACCCCGCGGGCCGCTTCCCGTTCGGCGCCTGACGCGGCGACGCCGCACCGGTGCGCGCCCGGTCGGCGCGCTCCCGGACGGTCGCGAGGTCGAACTCGGGGCGTCCGCCGAGCGTGCCCACCGCGAGGACGGCGGCGGCCGACGCCCACCACGCCGCCTCCTCGGGCGTCCGCCCGTGCAGCAGACCAGCCGCGAGCGCCGCGGTGAAGGCGTCGCCCGCACCGGTCGGGTCGACGACGTCGCCGTCCAGGAGCGGCATGACGACGTGCCCACCGTCCCAGACGACCACGTTCTCCTCCTGGCCGGCCGCCAGCGCGACGAGCACCGGACCGCGGGAGCGCAGCTGGTGAGCCGCCTCGACGGTCTCCTCGACCCCGACGGGGTCGCGGCCGACGAGGGCGGCCGTCTCCGCGGCGTCGGCGCGCAGCACGTGGGCGTGCGCGACGAGCTCGTCGCGCACGTCGTCGTCCGGCGGGGCGCCGTCGGCGACCACCAGGGCCCCGGCACCCGCCACCCGCAGGCCTTCCAGCACCGCGGCGCGCGGCTGCTGGAGCTGCAGGAGCACGGCGTCCGCCGACCCGATCCGGGCCGACGACGCCCGCACGTCGGCGGCGGTGAGCAGCGTGCCCGCCGGCACGTCCTCGAGCAGGCGGCGCGTGCCGTCCGCCTCGACGACGTCGGTGAGCAGGGCCGTCGGAGAGCCGTCGCGCCGGACCACGCCGTCGACGTCGATCCCGTCCGCGCGCGCCTGCGCCAGCACGTCCCGACCCGCGCCGTCGTCGCCGACCACGCCCACGACGGCCGCGCCGAGGCCGAGCCGCAGGCACGCGAGCGCCTGGTTCGCGCCCTTGCCGCCGAGCAGCTCACGGCGGTCACGCACCGCCGTCGACGCGCCGCCGTCCGGCAGGGCGTCGACGGCGAGGACGAGGTCGCGCGCGACCTGCCCGAGCACGACGGCGCTGCGCGACCGTCCCGGTGCCGTCACGCGCGCTCCGTCCGCCGGAGGGACGAGGTCAGGCGTCCGGGTCCTTCAGCGGGTCGTGCCCGAGCGACATGAGGCTGTGCCGCCACTGCGCGTCGCCGGCCGTGGGCTCCTCCGCGGAGCCGCGGATCTCGGCGATCCGCTCGACGACGCGCTGCATGACCTCCGCGTCCGCGGGCGTGAGGTCCGTGCGGCGCTTGCCGAGGATGTCGAGGACACCGCGGGACAGGTCGCTGCCCGCCTGGTCGGGGAGGGCGTCGGAGCGCGGCCCCGACGCGTCGGTCGCGAGCCAGTCCCGCAGCTCGCGGGACGTCATGTTGACGACGTCGTGGAACTCCTGCCACAGGTCGCCGGCGGTCTCGTCGGTGCTGGTCATGCTGTCTCCTCCCGGTTGGCCCGATGGTCGGCCGGTCCTCCGGCTCTCCCGACCGTAGGCACGTGTCGGCGCACCGGCACCTCGGGACGTCGCCGGTGCGGCGGGCCGTCTCCTCAGCGGCGGTCCGAGCCGACGAGCCCGCTCTCGAAGGCCACGATGACGGCCTGGACCCGGTCGCGGACCCCGAGCTTGGCGAGGACGTTGCCGACATGGGTCTTGACCGTCGTCGGGGACAGCACGAGCCGGTCGGCGATCTCCGCGTTGGACTCGCCCTGCGCCATGCCGTGCAGCACGTCGAGCTCGCGCGGGGTGAGGCTGCGCAGGCGGGGGTCGAGCGCGTCGCCGGTGGTGGGCGCGTCGCCGCGGTCCGGCAGGTGGTGGGCGAACAGGTCGAGCATGCGCCGCACGACGCGCGGCGCGACGACGGAGCTGCCCGACGCCACGGTGCGGATCGCGTCGACGAGCTCGTCGGGCCGGGCGTTCTTCAGCAGGAAGCCGCTCGCCCCTGCGCGCAGGGCCGCGAACGCGTACTCGTCGACGTCGAACGTGGTGAGCACGAGCACCCGCACGGACGGGTGCTCGGCGACGACGCGACGCGTGGCCTCGATGCCGTCCGTGCCGGGCATGCGGATGTCCATGAGCACGACGTCGGGGGCGAGCGCCGCGACCTGGTCGAGCGCGACGTCGCCGTCGGACGCCTCGCCGACCACCTCGAGGTCGGGCTCCGACTCGAGGACGAGACGGAAGCCCATGCGCAGCAGCGCCTGGTCGTCGACGAGCAGCACCCTCGTCATCGCGCACTCCCCGCCGTCGCGTCCTGCGACGGCAGCACGACGTGCACGCGCCAGCCCCCGCCGGACCGCGGTCCGGCCTCGACGTGGCCGCCGAGCAGGGCGGCGCGCTCGCGCATGCCGAGGACCCCCCGGCCGGACCCCCCGCCGGTCCCCGGGCGCGCGCTGCCCGTGTCGAGGACGTCGACCTCGAGGCCCGCTGCGGTGCGCCGCACGGCGACCTCGGTCGTCGCGCCGGGCGCGTGCCGCAGCACGTTGGTCAGCCCCTCGGTGACGATGCGCACCACCGCGAGACGCACGGAGGTGTCCGCCGGGTGCAGGGCGTCGAGGCCGGTCGCGGTGACGGGTACGCCGGCGGCGCGGAAGCGCTCGACGACGGTCTCGAGGTCGCTCCCCGTCGGACCGGCCAGGGTCTCGCCGGTCCCGTTCTCGCCGCCCGCACCCGGGTCCAGCGCACCGAGCACGCCCTGCATGTCCGCGAGCGCCGAGCGCCCGGTACGGGACAGCTCCCGCAGGGCCTCCCGCGAGCGGTCCGGTGCGCGGTCGAGGGCGGCACCCGCGCCGTCGGAGAGCGCGACCATCACCGAGACGCTGTGGGCGACGACGTCGTGCATCTCGCGCGCGATGCGGGCGCGCTCGGCGGCGCGCGCGAGCGCGGCGCTCTGGTCGCGCTCGCGGGCCATCGCCGCGTACCGCTCCACGAGGTCGCGCGCGTGCAGCCGGCGCGCCCGCACCCCCGAGCCGGCGGCGACACCGAGCAGCAGGAGCGCGAGCAGGAGCGACACCGACGCCGACCGACGCCCGCCGGAGAACGCTGGTTCGACGAGCTGGTGCGGCGGGTCCTCGATCTGGGCGAGGGTCGGGTCGCTCCACAGCAGCATCTCGGCGAGGCCGATGTCCTGCCACCACCACAGCGCGACGGAGACGACGCCGAACACGGCCGCGCACGCGATCCAGGCCGTGCGTGCCGGGCGGGTGGCCGCCACGGTGTAGACGGCGCACGCGAGGCAGACCCCGACGACGCCGAGGACGCCGGCCGTGGCGAGCGAGACGACGGCGAGGACGGTGAGCACCGCCGTGGTGGCGAGCGGCCACACGCGCCGGACGCCCAGGAGCGCCGCGCCGAGGCCGGCCCCGGCGAGCCACGCCGTCATCACGGTCGTGGCCACCGGCGCGTCGCGCGGGAACAGCCCGAGGCCGGTGGACCCCTCGACCGTCATGAGCGCGAGGCTCGCCGTGACGAGGCCGAGGAGCAGCACCCCGACGGCGAGCGCGACGTCGGCGACCCACGGACGGTCGGCGACCAGCCGTCCGACCGGCCCCCGCCGCCGCACCTGCGTCTCGGTCAGTGCCGGGGCGGTCGTCACGGCCCTACTCTCCCACTGCACGTCGCGGATCACGGGACGTCGTGGTGACGCAGCCGGTGCGTCGCGGCGGCGAGCACGACGGCGACCCAGGCCCCGAGCACGACGCCACCGCCCCACGTCCCGAGGTCGGGACCGCTGCTCGTCGCGTCGAGCAGGGCGAGCTGGGCGTCGTCCTGGGCGAGCCGCGCCCCGGCCCCGGGCAGGAGGGCGCGCGCCGTGTCGGTGAACCTCCCGGGGTACGCCATCAGGACCTGGTCGAGGACGACGAGCAGCACCACGCCGGTGAGGACCGCGGGGGTCGCGCGGCGCAGCAGCGCCCCGAGCGCGAGCCCGAGCAGCGCGACGCCCGCCTGGTAGAGCACGAACCCGGCGAAAAGTCGCGCCGTCTCCCCGTCGGTGACGTCGACCGGCCCGACGACGGCGCGGCGCCCGGCCGTGACGAGCAGCGACGCGAGCAGCGCCCCGACCGCCGTGACGACGGCGAGGGCCACCGTGACGAGCAGCTGGGCCGCGAGGACCGGCAGCCGCCGGGGCACGGCGGTGAACGTCGCGCGGTACGTGCCGGTGCTGTACTCGCCCGTGCCGACGAGCACGCCCTGGACGAGCGCGCCGAGCTGGGCGAGCGCGACGCCGGAGACGGCGAGCGCCGCCCAGGACCGCTCGTCGCCCGGGCGCACGAACATCCCGAGGGCGTAGGCGAGCGCCGCTGCGGCGGCGACGGTCCCGAGGGCTGTCCACAGGGTGGCGCGCAGGCTCGTGAGCTTGGTGCGCTCCGCGGCGAGCACCCGGGGGAACGTGGGGCCGGGCCGTGCCGGGCCGGCGGTCGGGGTGCGGGTCGTCGGTGCCACGGCGGGCGTCCTCAGGCCAGGTCGCGGACGCGCAGGCGCGCCGCGGCGACGACGAGCGGGACGACGACCCAGGCCGCGAGGACGAGCCCTCCGCCCCACGGGCCGAGGTCCGGCGCGCCGTCGAGCCCGGTGGTGCCCGGCGTCATCGTCAGGAGCTGTCCCGCGCCCGCGGGCAGGAGCGTGACCACGGTGTTCACGGCCGCCTGCTGCGCCGGGACGTCGCCCGCAGCGGGCGCGGCGGCCATCGGGTCGGTCCCGATGTCGCCCGCGAGCACGAGCACGACGGGCAGGACGAGCACGAGGACGACGGCGACGACGATCGCCGGGACGGGGCGGCGCACGAGCGCCCCGAGCGCGAGGCCGAGCAGGGCGGTGCCGGCGAGCAGCGCCGTCGTGCCGGCCAGGACCTGCGGCGTCCCGTCCCCGGCCAGGTCGAGGGCGATGTCCCGCGACGCGGCCGCCGGCAGCACGCCGACCACCGCCGCGGCGACCGCGAGCACCGCGACCAGGAGCGCGAGAGCCCCCGTGACGACCGTCTGCGCGAGGAGGACGGGCACGCGCCGGGGGACGGACGTGAACGTCGTGCGGAACGTCCCGGTGCTGAACTCGCCGGTGCCGACGAGGACGCCCAGGACCAGCGGACCGATCTGCGCCAGCGCGACGCCTGCGGTGAGGGAGCCGCGAGGGTCGAACCCGGGGTCCCCCGACGAGGCGTTCGCGGCCAGGAACGTCAGGACCCCCGACACCACGACCGTGGCCGCGGCGACCGCGTACGACGAGCGCAGGCTCGTGAGCTTCGACCACTCCGCGGCGACGACTCGCGGGAACGTCGGGCCGCGGCGGCCGGAGGACCCGCGTCCGGCCGGCGCGGGTGCGCGGGTCGGGACCGACGCGGCGGTGGCCGGCGCGCTCATCGGGCACCCCCGGCGTGCGCGAGGCCCGTCGCGCCGTCGCCGCCGCGGTACTCGACCGCGTCGGCGGTGAGCTCCAGGTAGGCGTCCTCGAGCGACCCGCCCTCGGTCGCGAGCTCGAGCACCGTCGCGCCGCACCGGCGTGCGGCGGCGCCGACGTCGTCCACGGTGGTCCCGCGCACGTGGAGCACGCCCGGCTCGTGCGGCACGACGTCCGCCCCGAGCCCGAGCAGCGCCGTCGCGAGGGCTTCCGGCTCCGCGGTCCGGACACGGACGACGCCGGCGCGCTCGGAGCGGGCGACGATCTCCGGCACCGACGCGTCGGCGAGCAGCCGCCCACGGCCGATGATGACGACGCGGTCGGCGCACAGCGCGAGCTCGTGCATGAGGTGCGAGGACAGCAGGACGGTGCGCCCCTCGGCGGCGAGGTCGCGCACGAGGCGGCGCACCCACAGCACGCCGTCGGGGTCGAGCCCGTTGACCGGCTCGTCGAGGATCAGCGTCGCCGGGTCGCCGAGCAGCGCGCCCGCGATGCCGAGGCGCTGGCCCATGCCGAGCGAGAACGTCCCCGCCCGGCGGCCCGCGACGGACTCCAGCCCGGTCGCCGCGATCACCTCGTCCACGCGCGACCGCGGGATCCCGTGCGTGCGGGCCTGCGCCAGCAGGTGCCGGAAGGCCGTGCGCCCGGGGTGCACCGAGCGGGCGTCGAGCATGACGCCGACCGCGTGCAGCGGGGCGGCGAGATCGGCGTAGCGCCGGCCGTCCACCGTCGCCGTGCCGGACGTCGGACGCTCGAGCCCGACGATCATCCGCATGGTCGTCGACTTCCCCGCCCCGTTCGGGCCCAGGAACCCCGTCACGCTCCCCGGTCGCGCCGTGAACGTCAGCCCGTCCACGGCGGCCGTGGAGCCGTAGCGCTTCGTCAGCGCCTCCACCTCGATCATGGGTCCTCCCGTCGTCGTCGGACGGTGACCCGCTGGCCGGACCGTCCGCGTCGACGCTACGGACGGCTCCGAGGTCGTCGGCACCTTCCTGCGGCCGAGATCGGCGACGGCGCCGCCTCCTCCTCGAGGAGGAGGTGGCCACCCGGAGCGGCGGAGGTCCGCGCCGGCCGCGGTGGCCCGTCGGGCTCGGGCCGCGGTGGCCCGTCGGGCTCAGGCCGCGGCGTCGCCGCTGCGGGCGTCGGCCCGCTGCGTCGCGAGCTGGCGGAGCGCGGCGGCGGCGTCGAGCGCGTTGCCGACCTCGCCGTCGCGCGCTGCGACGAACCCGCACCACACGAGCTGGCGAGCGAGCGCCTCCTCGTGCTCGGCGAGGCTGAGCGTCGTCGCGGTGCGCATGGCCCGCACGAGGGAGGCCAGCGCGAGGTCGTGCAGGGCGAAGAGGTCCGTCTGCGGGGAGTGCTCGAGGACGCCCGTGGTCCGCACGTCGATCGCCGTGCGCAGCGCCTCCCGCAGGCGACGCTCGCCCGTCCGGGCCGTCGGCCGGCGCAGCGCCCCGGGGCGTGCGCGCAGGCGGCGGTGGAACTCGGCGAGCTCCTGCGGCGACAGGACCGGGGGGAGCACGGTGTCGACGCGCCGGGTGCTGCCGCCCTGCGGCAGGGCCGGGTGGCTGCGGCGCGTGAGCGTGGCGTAGCCCCAGAGCGTGGGCAGGACGACCTGGTGGACGGATGTGCGGGTCACGGCACGACCTCCGTTCGGGGCACGGGCGCGGCGGGGCCGCGGGGGGTCAGGGGGCGCTGGCGGGGAAGGCGTCGGGGACGGGCGCGGACGACGTCGGGTCCTGCGCGGCGGGGTCGAGCTCGACGGCGGCGTCGGGGTCGGCGACCACGTCCGACGTCCGGGGAGCGGCGGACGACCGGTCGTGGCCGTGCCGACCGTGCGCGTCGGCGCCACCGATCGCGCTCGCGGACCAGCTCACGTGCATCTCGTCTCCCCTTCGGCCGCCCGTCGTCCCGCTGGACCGGCGACGTCCTTCCTCGGACCCGCCGCTGCACGACGGGTCAGCGCCCCCTATGCCTGCGCCCCGGCCGACAGCCGTACGCGTCGCAACAGGAACGAAACGCGGTCGTCGACCAGGGGAAACGTCGTGGGCGGAACATGGCTGGTGCGCCGGGCACCGGCCCGGCGCACCAGCCACCGTCGGCCCGGCGCACGCCGCCGGGCCGACGGCCGGTCCGCCGGCCCGACCACCCCGGAGGCCCTCGTGCCCGACCACCGCCCGCTCTTCTCGTCCCCCGGCGCCGTGACCGCGCCGTCGGCCACCACGATCTCCCGGCCGGCTCACGCGGCGCGGAAGGTCGACCTCGGCCTCGAGGTGACCGCGGAAGGACGCCGGCAGGCCAATCCCGGCGACGAGCTCACGGTGGACCCCGCGGACCGGCGCCGCCGCGCCCGGGCGGCCCTGCTCGACCTGCGGCGCGACGTCGTCCGGCGCAGCGCGGGATACTGACGCCCAGTCACGCCGCTGACCCCGTCACGGTCGCCGCATGACGCACGCTCGACCGCTGGTTGACCTTCTGCCAGGATGAACGGCGTGACGCAGACGGCGACCTCCGTACCGGCCGGCCCGGACGGTCCCGCCGTCGCCGCGCCCGGCACGTCCCCGGCTCCCGTGGACCCGTGGTCGCCGCCCTGCGCGTCGTGGTCGCGCCGCGTCGTCGGGACGCTCCTCGACGGCGCGATCCTCACCGGCGCGACGTGGCTCGCGCTCGGCGACGACGGCAGGTCTCCCACGCTCGCCCCTGGCATCGGCGAGACGACGACGAGCTCACCGACGGAGCCGTGGACGTCGAGCCCGTGGCTGCTGCTGGTCGTCGTCGTGATGCTCGCGCTCCAGGGCTACACCGGGGCCACGCCGGGCAAGCGGGTCGCGGGGGTCGCCGTCGTGCGCGCCGACACGCTCCTGCCCACGGGCTTCCTCGCCGCGGTGCTGCGCGTCGTCGCGCACGTGGCGGACGCCCTGCTGCTCCTCGTCGGCTACCTCCGCCCGCTGTGGCACGCGGAGCGCCGCACGTTCGCAGACTCGATCGTCGGCACCGTCGTCGTCCAGACCCGCGAACCCCCGCCGCACCCGTGGTTCGCCCGCTTCCGGCACGCGCCCGACGTCGCCCGCTCGACCGTCGTGAGCGTCGCGGCCGGACTCGTCTGCGTGCTCGGCGTCGGCTTCTCGACGGCGGTCACGTCGAGCGGAGGATCGGTCCTCGCCGTCGACGCGGGCTGCACGTTCGAGGACCCCGGCGCCGGCATCACCCCGACCGCCGCGGGCATCACCCACGACGAAGGCTGGTCCACGGAGTCGAGGCTGTGGGTCACGCGGGACATGCCCACGTCCCCGAGCCCCGTCGACGCCCGCTGGGAGTGGTCCGACCCGCGGCCGGGCACGCAGCTCGTCCGGCTCGAGGCGACCATCACCGACCGGCAGGGGCAGGACCCCATGACCTTCGTGCAGGAGCCCGCGCAGCCGGCCGACTGGTCGAGCAGCGGTCAGGTCGCTCCCGACACGGCCCGGGTCCCGGCCGAGACGGTCGCGCGGTACCCGGACGGGTGGACGCTCACGACGCGCATGCTCGTCGACGGGGCCGAGGTCGCGGCGTGCGCGACGACGTACGACGGCGTCGCCCCTCAGCGCCCGTAGCGCACCGCGCCCGTGCGCCGGTGGGTGATGCTCGTCCCGCACGACCGCGTAGGTTGGGGTCCATGCGGATCGGAGCGCACCTCGACCAGTCGGACGTCATCGCGCAGGCGCGCGCCCTCGGGGCGGACGTGGCGCAGATCTTCCTGGGCGACCCCCAGTCCTGGAAGGGCCCGGAGTTCACGTACCCGGGCGGCGCCGAGGCGCTGAAGGCGGACGCCGCGGCGGCCGACCTCCAGCTCGTGGTGCACGCGCCGTACGTCATCAACGTCGCGTCGACGAACAACCGGATCCGCATCCCCAGCCGCAAGCTCCTGCAGCAGATGGCCGACGGTGCGTCCGCCGTGGGCGCCACGGGCCTCGTCGTCCACGGCGGCCACGTCACCGCGAAGGACGACCCCGCCAAGGGGTTCGACAACTGGCGCAAGGCGATCGACGCGCTCGAGACCGACATCACCGTCTACATCGAGAACACGGCGGGAGGCGACTTCTCCATGGCGCGGCGGCTCGAGCGCATCGAAGGTCTCTGGGCCGCGGTCCAGCAGGCCGACGGCGCGGAACGGGTCGGCTTCTGCCTCGACACGTGCCACGCGTGGGCGGGCGGCATCGACCTGACGACCGCGGTCGAGCAGGTCCGGGCGATCACGGGACGCGTCGACCTCGTGCACCTCAACAACAGCCGCGACGCGGCGGGCTCGGGCGCCGACCGGCACGCGAGCCTCACGGCCGGGACGATCGAGCCCGAGCTCCTGCTCGGCGTCGTCAAGGCGGCGGGCACGTCCGTGGTGTGCGAGACGCACGCGGACGTGCCGGCCGACGTCGCGTGGCTGCGCGAGACGGTGGGCTGAGCGCGATGAACCAACCCCACCCGCCCACGGGTCCCGCGATCCCGATGCCGCTGCGCAACGTGACGGTCGACGCGCGCGACCCGCGCGCCCTCGCCGAGTTCTACCGGCGCCTCACCGGCTGGGAGTACACGCCCGGCCACGAGACACCGGACCCCGAGGGCGACGACTGGCTCACGCTCGAGTCCCCGGGCGACGGCCCCACGCGGCTCGCCTTCCAGCGCTCCGACGCGACCGTGCCGCCGTGGCCCGGCGGCGCGCGGGTGCACGTCGACCTCCGCGTGCCCGACCTCGACGCCGCGCACGAGCACGCGCTCGCGTGCGGGGCCACGGCGCTGACCGGCACGCCGGAGGAGGAGGGCCACCCCGGGGACCCGTTCCGCGTCTACGCCGACCCCGAGGGCCACCCGTTCTGCCTCTGCGCACCGCTGCTCTGAACCCGGTGCGCCCCGGGTGAACCGGAGCGCGCCCCACCCCGTCTACCGGGTGAGAGGCGTCGCGCGCAGGGGTGCGGCGCACCACGACGGAGGGAGACGCACGTGCGCACGAGGACGACGGTCCTGCTGGGGGTCGGCGCGGCGGTGGTCGTGCTGGGAGGTGCCGCGGTCGCGTTCGGACCGGGGCTGTACGCCGACTGGTCCGAGGACCGCGCGGCCGCCGCACCCACGCTCGACGCGACCACCGGTTCCACGCTGGACGCCGCCGCGCTCGACGGGACGTGGGACGTGAGCACCGGCTCGTACGCGGGGTACCGGCTCGACGAGATCCTCAACGGCGAGGACGTGACGGTCACGGGCCGCACCGAGGACGTCACCGGCTCCGTGACGCTCGCCGACGGGTCGCTCACCGACGCCGAGGTGGTCGTCGACATGACGACCGTCGCGACCGACGTCGCCAACCGCGATGCCTACTTCCGCGACACCGCGCTCCAGGTCGCGGAGCACCCGACGGCGACGTTCGTGCTCACCGAGACCGTCGAGGTCCCCGACACGGCCGGGGCGGTCGAGCTCGCGGGCGACCTGACGATCCGTGGCGTGACACAGCCCGTGACCGTCGACGCGCAGATCGGCGCGACCGGCGACGACGTCCAGGTCGTCGGCGAGATCCCCATCACCTTCGCCGACTTCGGCGTCGAGGCGCCCAGCCTCGGGTTCGTCGAGGTCGAGGACACGGGCAGCGTCGAGTTCAGTCTCGCCCTGACCCAGGCCGCCTGACCGCGGTGGTCACGGACGACGGTCCCGGCACGGCGGCCGGCCCCGCGGGGCCGGTCGCCGACGAGCTGCTGCGTGCGGTGCACGACGCGCACGGCACGGCGCTGCACCGGTACGTCGCCCGCATGACCGACGACGACGCCCGCGCGCAGGACGTGGTGCAGGAGACGCTCCTGCGGGCGTGGAGCCACCCCGAGGTGCTCGAGCGCCCGGAGGGGTCGGTCCGGGCGTGGCTGTTCACGGTCGCGCGCCACCTCGTCGTCGACGACCTGCGGCGCGCGCACCACCGGCGCGAGCTCGCGAGCCCGCAGCTGCCCGAGCACGGCGAGGACGACGCGACGCAGGCCGTCCTCGACGCCTGGCTCGTCGGGGACGCGCTCGTCGCGCTCTCGGCCGAGCACCGCGCCGTCGTCGTCGGGGCCTACTACCGCGGTCGGTCGGTCGCCGAGATGGCGGCCGAGCAGGGGGTGCCGCCCGGGACGGTCAAGTCCCGCATGCACTACGCGCTCCGCGCGCTGCGCCTGGCGCTGCAGGAGAAGGGAGTCACGTCATGACCGCCACCCCTCCCCCGGACCCGTACCGCGAGTGGGACGCCGCCTACGTCCTCGGCGCGCTCGGCCCGCAGGACCGCCGCGCGTTCGAGCAGCACCTCGCGACGTGCGCGGCGTGCCGCGAGTCGGTCGCCGAGCTCGCCGGCATGCCGGGGATCCTCGGCATGCTCACGGCCGAGCACGCGGCGGCGCTCGACGGCGCCGCCCCTCCCCGCGGCCCCGGTCCCGGCGGGCGGACGGGCACGCCGGTCCCGGGGGCGGGGCCGGTGGGCGACGGCGCCGACGTCGTCCCGCTCGCGGCGCTCGCGACCGGTGCGCGGCGGCGTCGGGTGCGACGTCGGGGGCTGCTCACCGCCGCGGCGGTCGCGCTCGTCGTCGCCGGGGGCGTCACGGGGGTCGCGCTCGGCGGGGCGCCGGGCGGGACGGCGCCCGGCGACGGGACGCCGGTCACGCCCTCACCGCTCGCGGAGGCAGGCACGACCGTCGAGCTGCTGCCCGTCGACGACGCCGACGTCCGTGCCGAGCTCGTGCTCACGCCCGTGGCGTGGGGCACGCGGCTCGACTGGTCGTGCTCGTACCCCGCCGACGCGGGCGCGGCGGGCGGCACCTACGAGCTCGTGCTCGTCGACGAGCGCGGGAGCCGGGAGGTCGTCGCGACGTGGTCCGCGACGAAGGCCGGGCGCTCGGAGGGGCTCGGGGCGTCGTCGGCCGTCCCGTTGGACGGGATCGCACGGCTGGAGCTCGGCGTGACAGGGCTCGACCGCCCGCTGGCGGCCGCGGACGTGCGCGCCACCGCGTGACGACGCTCGCGGCCCGGGCGGGCCTGGTCGTCAGCCGTCCTCGACGACGGGGCCGCGGCGCAGCTCGAGGTCGATCTGCTCGGCGTCGAGCAGGTCGAGCGCGTGGCTGAGCGCCTGCGAGCTGTAGACGCCGGACGCGCGGGCGTCGAGCAGCACGTCGCGCTGCGCGGCGATCGTGCGCAGGCGCAGCTCCTTGTACTGGGCGAAGACGTCGGCCGACGTCGCGGCGTCGGTGTCGCGCGTCTCGAGCTCGCGCACGACGTCGCGCCGCACGCGCGACACCACGCCGGGGTCGAACGGACGCCCGTCGGCGCGACGCAGGTCGGGCGCGTCGACGACGGCGGCCGCCGCCGTGTCGAGCTCGATGCGGACGGCGCGCTGGTCGAGGTCCCCGGGCGAGACGCCGCCGGCGAGGCCCAGCCGGCGCACGACCCACGGGAGGGTGCCGCCCTGGAGGAGCAGGCTCCCGGCGGCGACGGTGAACGCGACGAGCACGAGGAACGACCGGTGCGGCGTCTCCGCAGGCAGGGACTGCGCGGCGGCGACCGTCACGACGCCCCGCATCCCCGCCCACACGAGCAGCACGCCCTCGCGCGGGCCGAGCGGCTGCTCGCGCAGGTAGTCGATGTCGGCGGTCCGTCGCCGCAGGATGCTGCGCACCCGACCCACCCGTTCCTGCGGGTCCGAGCCACCGCGCGTCGACCGGCCCAGCGCGCCCCGCAGCCGCGGGACAGCGGCGGGCCCGTGCGGGTCGATGGCGCGCATCTGGGCGGTCACGCCGGTGCTCGCGTCGCCGGCCGGGTGCGCCGCGGGGTCGCGCGGGGCGCCGTCGGGCCCGTACTTCTCGTCCAGCCGGCGCTGGATCCCGCTGATCGCACCACGCACCTGCTCGCCGCGCTGCGCACGGCGCCGCGCGGACCGCACGAGCGGCAGCACATACGCGGCGCGCACGAGCAGCACCGCGACGATCGTCAGCGCGGCCACCCCGACGGCGCCCCACAGGTCGCCCCGCTCGTCCACGACGTCCTCGACGAGGGCGAAGAGCTCGAGCCCCATGAGCAGGAACACGCCGCCCTCCAGGAGCAGCTCGACCGTCCGCCAGTTCGACGCCTCGGAGATGCGGTCCTGCGGCCGCAGGTGCTTCGCCGCGCCGTGGCCGGTGACGAGCCCGGCCGTGACGACGGCGACGAGCCCGGACGCCCCCAGCCGCTCGGTGGGCAGGTACGCGAGGAACGGGACGACGAACGAGACCGCGACGCTCAGCGACGGCCGGGCCAGCCGTGCGCGCACGAACAGGCCCACGAACCCGACGGCGAGGCCCACCGCGACGGCGACGACGACCGCGAGGAGGAAGTCCCCGGCGACGGACCACAGGGACACGCTGGCGGCCGTCGCGGCGATGGCGGAGCGCAGCAGCACGAGCGCGGACGCGTCGTTGAGCAGGCTCTCCCCCTCGAGCACCGTCACGGCTCGCGGCGACGCACCGAGCCGCTTGACGATGGACGTGGCGACCGCGTCCGTGGGGCTGACGACCGCGCCCAGCGCGATCCCCGTCGACAGCGGGATGCCGGGGACGAGCACGGTGAAGAGCAGGCCGAGCAGCACCGAGCTGACGACCACGAGCGCGACGGACAGCCCGCCGATCGCCGCGAAGTCCCGGCGGAAGTCCATCGTCGGCATGCTCACGGCGGACGAGTAGAGCAACGGCGGCAGGACGCCCGCGAGGATCCACTCCGGCTCGACCTCGATCGCGGGCACCCAGGGCAGGAAGCTCACCCCGATGCCCAGCAGCACGAGCGCGAGCGGCGCGGCGACGCCCGCCTTCGGCGCCAGCACGTTCACCGCGACGATCGCCGCGAGCGCCGACACCGCGAGCGCGATGAGCGTGAGGATCTGGTCCTCCGTGAGCTGGAACGGGAACTCCATCCGACCCTCCGTGCGGGTGCTCGCCGGGCCGGGCCGCGCGCCCGGCGTGCTCCAACCTACCGAGGCGGGTGCCCGACGGCGCCCGGTCGCTCCCGGGCCCGGCGGCGTCGCCTCACGACGAGCTCCGCGACGACGAGGTTCGGCACCCACGAGAGGAACGGCACGAGCGCGTACGCGCGGTCGAACGCGGCGTCGGGGGAGACCGCGTCGCCGAGCACGAGCGCCTGGGCGGCGACGAGTCCCGTCGTCCACAGCCGGAGCGTGACGCCCGCGTACGTGAGGGCGAAGCTGCGCGTCATCCAGTCGCGGTGCGCGCCGACGTCGTGCGCGCGGACCGCGCGGTATCCGCGCCACGTCGTCCACAGCCAGAGCACCGCCAGGGCGCCGAAGCCGAGCGCGCCGACCAGGCCGGCCTGGTTCACGGGCGCGAGGACGAGGCCGGAGGTCCCGCCGACCGCGACCGCGACGACGTACGTCCGGCCGACCCACCGGTGCACGCGCGGACGCCCGCGCCGCAGACCGGCCCAGAGCTGGAGCGGCGCGCAGACCAGCGCGAGCCCGCCGGCGACGACGTGGACGTAGAAGGCGGCGAGGACGAGCGGCGGCGCGCCGGCGTACCCGGCGGCGAGGCCGACGTCGTCCCGTGCCAACGTGTCGAGCGAGGAGGTGAGGTACGGCAGGACCGCGAAGGCGGCGACGGCGAGCGACGTGAGGGTGAGCACGGCGACGGCGGGACGACCGGCGCGCGCGCCCGGCGCGGCGGGTCGCAGGGACAGTTCGGTCGGCATGACGGCAGACCACCACGACTCACGGACGCGGCGGATCGGGGGACTCCCCGGTCCGTGCCCTGGTCGAGCCCTGATGCCGGGTCCCGGAGTCACCGGCAGCGAGGTGGACGACGTCGGAGGCAGGGTCGTGATGTCGAGAACTCTTGACATCGTGTCGGCTCCGGCTTACGTTGCAGAGGTCAAGGATTTTTGACATCCATCCGGCCGGAGAGGGCGTACGCATGTCGTACGAGGAGAAGGGGACGTGGGTCTACCTCGTCGTCAGCGTGGTGGTCTACGCGGCCTACGTGGGCGTGCTGCTGGCCCGTGCCGGCGGCGCGCCGCTCGCCGAGGTCGAGTACGTCGCCCCGATGCTGTGGGCGATCGGCGCAGCGATCGCTGCGGGGATCGTCGTCCGGGTCGCGGTCGAGATCATCCGGCCGAGCGAGAGCTACCGCAGCGACGAGCGCGACCGCGAGCTGGCGCGCCGCGGCGTCGCCGTCGGGTGGTGGGGTGTGGTCGCGGGCGCGCTCGGCGCCCTCGTGCTCGCGCTCGTCGAGGCCGACTACTTCTGGATCGCGAACGCGGCGTACCTCGGTTTCGTCGTGTCCGCGGTCCTGTCGTCCGTGACGACGATCGTCGCCTACCGGCGGGGGGTCTGACGTGAAGGGGAGGCCCACGCGCGTCACGAACAACATCCGCGCCCTGCGGTTCGCGCGCGGAGAGATGACGCAGGCCGAGCTCGCGGAGCGTGTCGGCGTCACGCGGCAGACCGTCATCGCGATCGAGCAGGGTCGCTACTCGCCGTCGCTGGAGACGGCGTTCCTCGTCGCCCGCGCGCTGCGGGCCCCGCTGGACGAGGTCTTCGGATACCCCGACGGCAGCGACGACCACGTCTGACGCCACGGTCCCTCGAGAGGACAGCCCGATGAGAGCAGCAGTGTCCACCACCTACGGCCCGCCCGAGGTGGTGCAGGTCCAGGAGGTCGCGGGGCCCGAGCCAGGACCGGGCGAGGTCCTCGTCCGGGCACGGGCCAGCACGCTCGAGGCCGCGCTCGTCGCCGCGCGGGCCGGCACGCCGTGGTTCGCACGGCTCGCGTTCGGGCTGCGCCGGCCACGGAACCCGGTGCTCGGCGGCGCGGTCGCGGGCGAGGTGGTCGCCGTGGGGCCGCGGGTAACGCGGTTCGCCGTCGGCGACCGCGTCGTCGGGGTCACGCGCATGGGAGCCGGCGCGCACGCCGAGCTCGTCGTGCTCCGCCAGGACGGCGTCGTCGAGCCGGTCCCCGCCGGGCTGAGCGACGTCGACGCCGCCGTGCTGGCCTCCGGGCCGCTCACCGCGCTGCCCTTCCTCCACGTGCACGGCCGTGTCGCGCCGGGGCAGTCGGTGCTCGTGATCGGTGCGTCGGGCTGCGTCGGCACCGCTGCGGTCCAGGTCGCGGCGTACGCCGGAGCACGCGTGACCGCGGTGTGCGGACCGCGCGGCGTCGACGTGGTGCGCGAGCTGGGCGCGGCGGAGGTGGTCGACCGCACCTCCGAGGACTTCACCGCGCGCGGGGCCCGGTACGACGTCGTGCTCGACGTCGCGGGCGCGAGCTCCTACCGGCACTGCCGCCGTCTGCTCACGGACGACGGCGTGTACCTCGTGACGGTGCCGTCGCCCGCGATCCTCTGGCGGACCGTGTGGACGAGCCGGCGCGCGCGCGGCCGCCGCGGCGTCGTCGCCTTCACCGGGCTGCGGTCCGAGGCGCACAAGAGCGAGGACCTGCGCACCGCGCTGCGCCTCGGCGCCGAGGGTGCGCTGCGTCCCGTCGTCGACACCGCGTACCCGCTCGACGACATCGCCGCGGCGCACCGCCACGTCGAGCACGCGCACAAGGCGGGGACCGTCGTCGTCACGTTCGGCTGAGGCGGGCGGCTCGTGGCGAACACCGCGGTCGTCGAACCCCGGGTTGCGCGCCATCAACGGCTCCGATGGACACACAACCCGGGGTTCGGCGGACACGGTGGCGCACAAGCCCGGGCTCGGCGGAAGCGACGGCGCACAACCCGGGGATCGGCCGGGTCGGCGGCCCGGGTCGCGGCGCCGCGCGGTGGCGGCGAGGCTGCACGAGGAAGCGACCGACCGACGAGAGGTGAGACGTGGACGCGCGCGCACTGCTGGAGGACCTGTTCGGACGCATCGGACCGACGGCCGACCGGGCGGTCGAGGGCCTCGAGGAGGACGCGCTGACGGCGCGCCTCGACCCGGGGGCGAACACGATCGCGTGGCTCGCGTGGCACCTCGCACGCGGCCAGGACGCGCAGGTCGCGGACGCCGTCGGGCGCGACGAGGTGTGGACGCGCGACGGCTGGGCGCGGCGGCTCGACCTGCCCTTCGACGACTCCGCGTCGGGCTACGGGCAGTCGCCGGACGAGGTGGCGCAGGTCCGCGCGAGCGCGGACGACCTGATCGGGTACGTGCACGCCGTCCAGGCCGAGTCGGCCGCCGTGCTGGCGACGCTCACCGACGACGACCTCGACCGCGTCGTCGACGAGGCGTGGGACCCGCCCGTCACGCTGGGCGCGCGCCTCGTCAGCGTCGCGGTGGACAGTCTCGAGCACGCGGGCCAGGCGGCGTACGTGCGTGGCGTCCTCGAACGCACCGGGCGGGCCTGACCGCGGACGCCTCAGGGCGCGACGACCGTGAACGCCACGGTGACCGTCGGTCCGTGCCCGGGCCCGACGGCGTGCGGGTCGACCACGCGCAGCCCGAACGTGTGCTCGCCCGGAGCGAGGCCGCGCACGCGTCGCACGAGGGGCGCGTCAGCGAGCGTGTGCAGGTTGCCGGTCGAGCGGCCGTCGACGAACGCCTCGACCAGGAGGCCCGGCGTGCCGCCCAGCACCACGTCCGTCCCGAGTCGCGGCGGCTCCCACGACCAGCTCTCGAGCTGCCCGACGACGACCCCACCCGCCACGGGTGAGAGCACGCGCGGCGCGTCGAAGACGTAGGGGCCGAGCGTCGTCGCGGGGGCCGCGGTGGTGCTGCCCGTCTCCTGGACGAGCTCCAGGGTGTGCTCGCCCGACGCGGCCAGCGCCGTCACGGCGACCTCCCAGGCGCCGTCCTCGCCGACCGTCGTCGAGGCGACGACGTCTCCGCCGCCGTCGGTGACGCGCACGAGCGCACCCGGCTCGCCCGTGCCGCGCACGAGGGGGAAGACGGTCAGCGTGCCCGCGCGCGGGGCCGAGGTCACGACGAGCGGTTCGGCCTCCGGCACCTCCGGCGGGACCGACGGATCCGGCTCCGGCGAAGTCCCGGGCACCGGCGGAGGCTCCGGTGCCGGCTCCGGTGCCGGCGTCAGCTGGGCGGCGGGCTCGTCGGACGGCGCCGGCGCGTCGGGCGTCACGGGGACCGGAGCGGTCGGCTCCGAGCCCGGCGACGGCGCCGTCGTGGGTTCGGGCGCAGGCGACGGCGCGCCGACGGCCGGTGCCTCGGGCGTGCCGTCCTCGATCACGTCGACGTCCGGCGGTGCGGGCAGGGTGACCGACGGCTCACCGTCCGCCGCACCACGGTCCGCCGGCTCGGCCGTCGCGACCGCAGCGGGTGGCGCGTCGGGCGTCCCCGCCGGCTGCGAGACGGCGACGACGCCCACGCTCACCGCGACGGCGACCGCGACGAGACCGGCCACGAGCGCACCGGGGGTGGCGAGCACGCCGGCCACGCCGACCAGCACCGAGGCGGACGACACGGCCGCCGTCGCGGCCCCGGACGTCAGCGCGGCGACCCCGGACGCGGACGTCGCCAGGACGGTGGAGCCCGACGTCGTCACGGCCGCCGACCCGGACGTCGCGGCAGCCGGGACGGGCACGCCGACGACGCCCAGCGCCACGGGCACGCCGAGCACGAGCGGGACGAGGACGAGGCGCAGCTGCGACGCGACGTCGCGCACCTCCTCCGCGAGCGCCGTGCACGACACGCACCCGGCGAGGTGCTCCTCGACCCGCTCGCGCGCGGCGCGCGGCAGCACGCCGCGGGCGTGGTCGCCGAGACGCTCGACCGTCCAGCGGCAGCCGGGCGCCGCGGCGTCGGCGTTGAGGTGGGACTGGAGCCAGGCGCGCCGCAGCCCCTCGCGGGCCCGGTAGGCCAGCGCGGCCGTGGCGCCAGGCGTGAGGCCGAGCAGGCGGCCCGCCTCCCGGGAGCCCATGCTCTCGACCTCCGTGTACCAGAGCACGGACTGCCACCGCTCGGGCAGCTCCCGGAAAGCCTGCACGGTCATCGACCGGTCGAGGAGCTCCGCGGGCACGTCGGTGTCGTCCGCGACGTCGGGGACCTCGTCCACGGGGACGGGTGCGGGCGTGCGCGACCACGTCGCGACGACCGTCCGCAACGTCGAGTAGAGGTAGGGCCGGAACGGGCCGGTGGGCCCGGAGCCCAGCTGGAGCGACCGCAGGACGCGCAGGTAGGCCTCCTGGACGACGTCGTCCGGGTCGTACGTCGAGGTCAGGCGGCGCGCCGCGGCGCGTCCGGCTGCGGCGTGCCGCTCCCAGAGCACGGTGAACGCGTCGACGTCGCCTGCCCGGACCGCGTCCGCGAGCTCGACGTCGCCGAGCCCCGTGAGGTCCTGGGTGGGCATGCGTCCTCCGACCGGGTCGCGCGACCGTCGCGCCGACCCCTCGCAGAGGAGACGGTCGGCGACCCGCGTCATGACGCGGATTCGAGGCCCTTCGGCTCGGCATGTCGCACGTCACTCCCGCCGGGGTGACGCACCCGTCGTACGGGAGGACTACGCGAGCGCCTTGGCCTTCAGGGTCGCGAACTCGCGCTCGTCGATGGCGCCGGAGTCCAGCAGCGCCTTCGCGTCGGCGATCTGCGACGCCGGGGACGCGCCGGCGACGTCGCGGATGTACGCGTCGGTGTCGGCCCGGGCACGCTCCAGCCGCTCCGCGTGCCGCTCGGCCATCCCCCGGCCACGCGCGATCAGGTAGACCAGCGCGGTGAGGAACGGCAGGAAGACGAGCGCGACGAGCCACAGCGCCTTCCACCACCCGCTCAGGTGCCGGTCGCGGAAGAGGTCGCCGATGATCTGGAACAGGATCACCAGGTACATCACGAAGAAGAACCACCAGACCATGAGCCAGAACCAGTCCCAGAAGCTGTCCATGTCCCTGCCTCCCGTCGTGAGGGCTCGCCGTCAGCCGGCGAGGATCCGCGCCTTCTGCGCGTCGAACTCGGCGGGCGTGAGCACGCCCTGGTCACGCAGCGCTGCCAGCTGGGTGAGCTGCTGGATCCGTTCGTCGGTGCTCGACGACGCGGCGGGCGGCGGGGCGTACGCAGGCGGCGCCTCGTACGCCGGCGGTGGCGCGGCGTACGTCGGCGGTGGCGCGGCGTACGTCGGCTGGGGCGCCTGCTGAGCCTCCTGGGCTGCCCACCGCCCGGCCTGACGACGCGAGACACGGTTGGAGACGGCGGTGGCCGTCCCGGCGACGACGGCGGTGCGCGCGACACCGCGCAGGAGTCCTGGCACGGGGGTGTCCTCTCTCTCGTCGGCCGGACGTCAGGCGCCCTGGCCGGTCTCCGGCTCCGTCTCCGACTCCATGGCGTCGAGCGACGCGAGGAGCGCCTGGACGGGGATGCGCCCGCTCGCCACCAGCTGGGCGCCGTTGCGGCGCAGGGCGGTCGCGAAGGGTGCGGCCCAGGTGTTCTCGTAGACGAGCACGACGGCGGTCATGCCCGGGTCGACGGCGTTGGCCGCCTCCGTCAGGTCGTCGTCGTCGAGCAGCCCCGAGCGGGCGCCCGCGAACACCGCGAGCTCGGTCGACCCGTCCCCGAGCTGCTCCAGCTCCAGGCCGGTGACGCTCCCGTCGTCCTCCTTGCGGATCACCACGAGGTCGAGGACCCGGATGATGCCGCGCTCGACGAGGTCGACGAGCAGGGGGAACGCGACGTCGCCCGTCGCCCGCTCCGTCGGCAGCTCGACGACGAGGTAGTCGACGGGTCCGCTCTCGAGGTCGTCGAGCCCGCCGCCGAGCGCTCCGTCGAGTTCCTGCGTCATGGTCGCCGTCCTCTCGCGTCCGGTCCGCCCGCGCCTCCCGCAGGCGTCCCCCGCCCAGGGTGCCGCCCGGGCCGTGCCGTCGTCCTCATGCAGAACGCATGAAGTCCCCCGGCGGCTCACGCCCTCCCGTCGTGCTGCTGCGGCAGGTACGCGACGTGCACGTCGTCGATCCGCCCGTCGAGCGCGAACGGCATGCGGTCCGCGTACTGCCGGGACACCGCGCCGCCGTACGCGCGGCCGACGTCGAGGCAGTCGTTCGCGGTGAACAGGAGCGGCGCGCTCACCGGCACGGTGCCCTCGGCGACGTCGGCGCCGTCGACGCGCAGCACGACGCGCAGCGGCCCGGCCGGGCGCGTCTCGACGTACGTCGTCTCCACCTCGACCGTGCGGTCGCCGGCCGCGACGGGCTCCGCCGTCGCGACGACCGTCCGCTGGACGAGGAACAGGTTGTACTCGTAGGTGAGGACGCCGTCGAGGAGGAAGCACGTGAGGCCACCACCGACCCCGCCGAGCTTGTAGAGCACCCCGTTCGCGCGCTCCGGGAGCGACACCCGCATCGTCACCCGGTTGGGACGGTTGCCGAGCGCCGGCGCGCAGAACTCCGGGATGCGCACGGTGTCCCCGGACAGCCGCCACTCGCTGTACGGCGGGGAGATGCGGTCCTCGGGGTGCATCACGGGGACCCAGAGGCCGCCGCCGATCGGCAGCGCGTCGTTGCGCGCCGCCTCGATCGCGAACAGCTCCTTGAGCTCGGCGAGCTTCTCCGGGTGCTCGGCGGCGAGGTCGCGCGCCTGGCTCCAGTCCTCGTCCAGGTGGTACAGCTCCCAGCGGTCCTGGTCCGGCGTCCACGTCCGGATCCCCTCCGGGACGCCCGGGACCCACGGCAGCCGCGGGCCCGTCGCCGACGCCATCCATCCGTCCGCGTAGACCGAGCGGCTGCCCATGATCTCGAAGTACTGCGTACGGCGGCGCCCTTCGGCCTCGGCGTCGTCGAGCGAGTACGCCAGGCTGATGCCGTCGATCGGGTCCTGCGGGATGCCGTTGACCGTCTCGGGCGCGGAGATCCCCACGATCTCGTAGATCGTCGGCACGAGGTCCACCACGTGGTGGAACTGCGTCCGTGGGCGCGCGTCCGGCCGGATGCGTCCCGGCCAGCTCACGAACATCGGGTTCCTCGTGCCGCCGAGGTGCGACGCCAGCAGCTTCATCCCCTGGTACGGCGACGAGCCCGCCCACGCCCACGCCGCGTGGTACATGTTGTCGGTGGCGGGGGTGCCCAGCGCGTCGAGCCCGCCCAGCTCCTCGAGCGCCGCGATGTGCTGGTCGACCGTGGTCGGGATGCCGTTCTGCGCGAGCAGCTCGCTGATCGTCCCGTTCTGCCCCTCGCCCGACGAGCCGTTGTCCCCCCAGATGTAGACGACGATCGTGTCGTCCCCGTACCCCAGCCGCTCGACCTCGTCCAGCAGCCGCCCCGCCTGCACGTCGGCGTGCTCGCCGAACCCCGCGGCCACCTCCATGAGCCGCCGCTGGAACGGCTTCTGGTCCTCCGGGATGTCGTCCCACGCCGCCAGACCGTCAGGCCGGGGCGTCAGCTCCGCGTCCTGCGGTATCCACCCGGCCGCCTTCGCCCCCTCGTGCGCCCGCTCGCGGTAGACGTCCCAGCCGTCGTCGAACACCCCGGCGTAGCGGTCCGCCCACTCCTTCATGACGTGGTGCGGCCCGTGCAGCGCCCCCGTCGCCCAGTAGACGAAGAACGGACGGTCGGGCGCGTTCGCCCTGTGGTCGCGCAGCCAGCGCATCGCGTCGTCCGCGATGTCCTCGCTGAGGTGGTACCCCTCCTCGGGCGTGCGCGGCGGCAGCACCGGCGTCGTGTTGCGCACGAGGTGCGGCTCGTACTGCGACGCCTCCCCCGCGAGGAACCCGTAGAAGTACTCGAAGCCGTACCCGGTCGGCCACCGGTCGAAGGGTCCCGCCGCCGTCGTCTCCTCCGCCGGGGTGTTGTGCCACTTGCCCCACGCCCCTGTCGCGTACCCGTACTGGCGCAGCACCTCCGCCATCGTCGCGCTGCTCTTCGGGATGTGGCCCGAGTACCCGTCCCAGTCGTTCGCGAGCTCCGCGATCTGCCCGTTGCCCACCCGGTGGTGGTTGCGGCCCGTGAGCAGCGACGCGCGCGTCGGCGAGCACATCGCCGTGGTGTGGAACCGGTTGTAGCCCACCCCCGACGCGCGCACCCGGTCGAGCGTCGGCGTGCGCACCGCGCCCCCCAGCGTCGTCGGCAGCGCAGGCCCCGCGTCGTCGATGAGGATCACGACGACGTTCGGCGCGTCGGCGGGAAGGTGCCGCGCCGGCGGCGTCGGGCTGTACGTCGACTCCTGGATCGTCCGGCCGGCGACGCTCGTCGACCGCTTCGGAGGGAACGGCAAGGTCCTCTCGGGCGGCAGCGGGGAGCCCACCACCGTGCGGGTCGCGTCCGTGTCCATGCTCCGCGCTCCTGTCTCGTGCCCGGCCGTCGGGACGGCGGGGCGCCGGAGGGGTGACGCCGTCACGCTACGGGCGGGCCGCGACGGCGGGCATCACGCAGATCGCGCGAACCGCGGTCCACGTCCTACGCCCGAACGCCCGCGCGCCGCTCAGTCCCCGAGCAGTCCGAGCGCCACCGCGCGCTCGACGGCGCTCCCCCGGGTGCCCGCGCCGAGCTTGCGGTAGATCGAGCCCACCTGGGAGCTCACCGTGTTCCGGGACACGAACAGCCGGCGGCCGATCTCCGCCATCGTCAGGTGCGTCTGCAGGTACGGCAGCAGCCGCAGCTCGGCCGGCGTGAGCGGCGGCGCCCCCGACGACGCGGCGACCCCCGCGAGGCGCTCGCGGAACGCGGAGATCTCGTCGGCGAGCAGCCCGACGCGCGGTCGCCGGCGCAGGATCTCGTCCATCTCGTGCACGAGGTGCCGCGCCGTGGTGCGGTCGCCGAGGGTCGCGAACGCGTGCGCGAGCTGCAGGCGCGTCCGCAGCGCGAGGTACGGCAGCACGTACGTGCACGGCACGCGCGCGCGCATCGCGCGGGCCAGGTAGCGCTCGCCGGCCGTGGTCTCGCCGCGGTGCAGCGCCACGCGCGCGGCCGCGGCGAGCCCGAGGGCTGTCGTGCCGTACCCCTCCATGTGGTGCGCGTCGACGGCCCGGACCGCCGCCCGGGCGTGCTCGTCGGCCGCGGGCCACCGGCCCTCGCCGATCGCGACGACGGCGAGCTCCGCCTCGCTGAGGATGACCGAGTCCGCGTTGCCCGCCACGGCGGCGGTCGCGGACGACTCGGCGAACGCGTCCTTGGCCGCGTCGACGTCGCCCACGAGGAGCGACGTCGCGCCGAGCAGGTGGAGGGCCTGGTCCCGCCACGGGCTCCAGGCGGGCTCGTGCGCGACGGCGAAGCGTGCGCGCTCGACCGCCCGCTCCGCACCGTCGACGCACATCGCCGCGCGGATCTGGCAGCGCGCGGACTCGATCGCGTCCCGGTCGTCGGCGGACGCCCCGCTCGTGCCGAACCGCTCGACGACGGCCGCCCACCGCTCGGCGTCCGCCGACTCGCCCAGCAGGAGCGCCCTCCACGTCGCGACGACGGCGAGCAGGGGGGAGGTCTCGACGGCGGCGTCGCCGAGCTCGCCGAGCCACCGGGAGACGACCGCCACCTGGCCCCGCTGGTACGTCGGCAGGGCCAGCCCGGCCACGAGGACCGCCGCGCGGTCGCGTTCTCCCGCCGCGAGCAGGTGCTCGACGGCGCGCGCAGGCAGCCCGTGCGCCGCGAACCAGTCGGCGGCGCGCCGGTGCAGGGCGGGGACGGCACCGTTCTCGGTGCGCCGTAGCTCGGCCTGGAGGAACTCTCGGAAGAGCGCGTGGTAGCGGAACCACCCGCGACGGTGGTCGAGCGGGACGAGGAAGAGCCCCGCCGTCTCGATCTCGCGGAGCCGCGCACCGGAGTCGGTGCCGTCGAGGACCGCGTCGCACACGTCCGCGGAGAGCTGGTCGAGCACGGCCGTGCAGCGCAGGAAGTGCTGCACCTCGGGCGCGAGCCGCGCGAGGCACTCGCGGTACAGGTAGTCGGCGACGAACCGGTCGTCGCCCGCGAGCGCGGTGACCGACCCGCCGTCGCGCACGACGAGCGCGCACAGGAGGATGCCGGTCGGCCACCCCTCGCACCGCTCGACGACGGCGGCGAGCTCGGCGTCGGAGGCGTCGGCGCCGACACCTGCGAACACGGTGCGGGCGCCGGCGACGTCGACGCGCAGGTCGTCGGGCCCGACCTCGAGCACGTCGCCCTCGACGCGGCGGCGCGCGAGGTAGGCCTGCTCGTGACGGCTCGCGACGACCACCTGGGACCCTTCCGGGACGCCGCGGAGCACGATCCCGAGCGCGTCCTGGCACGCCTCCGTGTCGGCCTCGTGCAGGTCGTCGACGAACAGCACGAACGGTGCCGGCGCGCGGGCGAGCGCGGCGGCGAGCAGCGGGGCCGACCGTCCGAGCAGCGTCGGCCCCGTGCCGCGCATCTCGTCCGCGACGGCCGCGACCCCGGGCGACACCGTCGAGCACGCGAGCGCGAGCAGCGTGAGCAGGGCGGCGGGGTCGTCGTCGAGCGGGTCGACGGTCGCCCAGGCGACGGGCCGGTCCTCCGCCTCGGCCCACTGGGCGAGCAGCGTCGTCTTGCCGTACCCCGGAGGGGCGGTGACGCCGACGACGCGCGCGTCGCCGTCCCGCGCCTTCTCGACGAGCGCACGACGGCTCACCGCGCCGCGGCGTACCCGCGGCGCGCTCACCTTGCCCGCGAGCAGCGCGGTGCTCAGGTCCGGTCCGTCGACCGCGGTCTCGCGGTCCTGCTGGGACACGGCAGCAGCCTAGGAGCGGTCCCCCGAGCCCTCAACAGGTTGCCCCGGGCGCTCAGCGCGGCGACGGGTCTGCGTCCTCCCAGAGGCCCTCGACGGGTTCCAGCCCGAGCGCGAGCGCGAGCTTCGGGGCGGCCGCCACGACGTTCGGGAGCCCCACGATGGGGATCACGGCGCACAGCACGTCGACGATCTCCGCCGCGGACGCCCCGGCGCCGACGGCCGCGTCGACCTCGGCCCCGTAGGTGGGCTCGACGCCGCCGACCGCGACGAGCGCGGCGATCCGGACGAGCGCGAGCGACCGCGGGTCGAGCTCGCGGGGATCCAGCCCCCGGCCCTCCTCGATCCGCGGGTCGTTGACCGTCAGGCGCTGCAGCCGCTCCACGTGGTCCACGTCGACCGCCTCCCCTCTCCCGCACCGCGCGTGCCGGCGCCCTGGTCTCGAACGACCGGCCGCGCGCGGCGCTCCCAGTCGACACCTGCCCGTCAGACGCCCGCATCATGCCGATCGCGTGAGACGCGCGGAGGGTCGCCGAGAGGTCGCGCCAGGAGCTCGACGACGAGGACGAGCGCCCCTGCCACGAGCGCCGTGCCGACCACCAGGGCGGGCGTCGGCTGCCCCGAGAGCAGGAGGACGAGCACCGCGACGGCGACGACGGCGACCTTGACGGGACGTCCGTGCAGGCCGAGCCACGTCCCGACCGGTCCTGTCGTGACGCCACGTCCCTCCGCCCCGGTGCGCAGCCGGTCGATCCCCCGGCCGACGCCGCCGCGCAGGCTGCGTGCCGACGCGCTCGGCCCGGCGAGGAACGCCACGAGCGCGACGACGAGACCGAGCACCCCGACGGTCCGCAGCGTGACGCGCAGGAAGGCGACGAGCTGGTCGAACACGACCTCGGCGGCGTCGAGCCGCAGCACCCGCCCGGTGAGCGCGTCGAGGTACAGCCCGCGCGCGACGGCGAGCGCCGCGCCGAACGTCACCATCGCGAGCGCGAGCGCGAGTCCCGCACCGACGAGCGCACGCGCCGGCCGCACGGCGACGAGCACGCCGGCGGCGTACAGCCCGAGGACGATCCACGGCAGCCACGTCCCGAGCGCGACGACCTGCGCGTACCGGTTCTGCGCCTCCACGAGCTGGGTGGACTGCGCGACCGTGAACGACGCGTCGACGCTCGGGATGCTGGCCGCGACGTCGAGCCCGCGTGCCACAAGACGCTCCTTGAGCAGGTCGATGATCCCCGCGAGCTGGATCGTCACCTGTCCGTCCTGGCCGATCTGCACGACGTCGCCCTGGCCGCCCTGCATGACGGCGACGAGCTGCTGGTGGGCCACGCGGTGGGCCTGCTCCCACGCGGCGGCGAACGCGTCGCTCTCCACCACCTGGTCCGCGGCCCGGCGCACGAACGACTCGACGCCGCTCGTCAGGGGCGCCTCCAGCGCGGACAGCGCGGCGGTCGCCCGCGGCGCGACGTCGCGGTCCTCGAGCTCGCCGACCGCCTGGTCGAGGATCGCGCCGACGTCGATGCGCGCCATGACCTCCTCGGTGATGCGCCCGGCGACCGCCGACGTCACGGTCGGGTCCTCCGCGAGCGGCGCGACCGTCGCGACGTACCGGTCGGTGTCCGTCAGGGTGCGCTCGGCCCATGCCGCGACGACGGCGACGGGCGCGAGCAGCGTCGCGAGGACGATCAGCGCGACGGCGGCCGTCGCACGCCCGGGCCGGCGGCGCGCACGGGCGGGGCGTCCGTCGTCGGGAGGTGCGCCGGCGGCGACGAGCCGCCGCAGCTCGGCGTTCTCGCGCTCGAGCGCGGCGAGGCGAGCGACGGCGTCGCCGGTCGCCGGGTCGCGCTCCTGGTCGGGTCCGTCCATGGCACCTCCGCGGGGCGGGTGGGCCGTGCGGCCCGCACGGCCAGGATGCCGACCACCCGGCGGTCGGGTCGTCACGCAGAACGTGTGACGCCTGCGAGCGCTACGACACCGGCTGGGAGGTCGTGCGCGCGCCGTTCGTCACCGCCGCCGGGTGAGACGACGGCGCACGGCTCAGCGCAGCCGCACGTCGCCGGGGGCGGTGAGCTCGCTCCACGCACCCCGGTCCGGCGCGCCCGACGGCACCACCCCCGCGGGCGCGAGCACGTCGGCCGCGGGCAGCGGACCGAGGTCGAGGCTGGTCAGCGCGGCGACGTCGGCGACGGGCACCTGGAACGTCCGGAACGGGCCGAGCGGCGGCACCTCGTCCGCCGCGAGCACCCGCGCCGTCGCGTCCCGGAGCCCGACCACGTCGAGCTGGGGCGACTGGTCGAGCACGAACGCGGTGGCGGCGAGCGCGCGGCGACCCGCCCGGTCGGTGCCAGCCCCGCCGTCGGTCGCGCCGTCGGTCCACGCCACGACCTTCCAGTACAGCCGTGGGATGCCCACGCCCCGGTAGACCGGGTCGTCCGGCGCGAGGACGGGACCGGTGAGCACGCACAGCCGCAGCCGCCACGCCTCGGCGTGCTCGAGCACGTGGTCCTCGAGCCCGTTCCACAGCTCGCGGGACTGGTTGAACGACGCGGCCTGCGGTGCGGCGTTCGGGTACGCGAAGGTCTCCGCGCTCGCGCGGCGCGCCTCCGCGGCGCTCCCCCACACCGGGTCGCGCCGCCGCACGAGGTGGCCCCGGTCGAGGTCGTTGCGCGCGTAGAGCGCGGGCCCGGCCTGCTCGGAGGCGGGGACGCGCGGGTCGAGGTACCAGTCGTCCTCGCGCGGGACGTCGCGCAGGCGGGCGCCGTCGACGTCGACCACCGTGGCGGCGGCGAGGCGCCGTACCGGGTCGAGCTGCACGGTGAAGTGCGTGGACGGGAGCTCGCGCAGCGGGCGGTCGGCACGCGGCAGCGGGACGGGAACGCCGAGGAAGCCGGGGTCGTGGCCGGTCACTGGGCGAGCCAACCACGCCCGGCGTGGCCGCGCCGGGCGACGAGACCGCATCACCTCGTCCGGCACCGCTTGCGAGCGGCCGGAACCGCTCCGAGTGTGGAGCGGGTCAGGAGAGCGGCCCGTCGTCCGCGACGGGAACCGCAGGCACCGACCGCACGGGAGGTTCACCATGGCCACAGGAGAGACCGGGTTCGACGACGTCACGTTCGACCTCATCTCGGTGCAGTACCACTCGCTCAAGGCCGGGCACGACTACGGCCAGTACGTGCGCGACGCCCGCAACGCGGGCAAGGAGGACATCGCCACCTTCTTCGAGAAGATCATGGCGGAGGACTCCGACCGCGCGCAGCAGTGCCACCAGTTCCTCGCGGAGCTCACGAAGCACGGGACCGCCGCGACGTCGCCCCAGGGCTGACCCGCCGGGCGCAGAGGCCCGGACCCACACGCACGACGGCTGCCGCCCCGAGGGGGCGGCAGCCGTCGTCGCACGTCAGGAGGCCCACCCGCCAGGGGCTACCGCGCGACACGCGCCCCGCCGTCGCCGATGCTGGTCGCACCACCGCGGGACCCGAGCCCGCCCGTCCCCGGAGGCGCCCGTGCCCGTCCTGCCCCTGCCCGCCGTCACCACGCTCCGCGCGACCGGGCCCGAGCCGGCGGAGGACCCGGGCGGGGTCCTGCGCCCCGGCGACCTCGCGGTCGTCGCGCAGGTCGGCACGGACGTGGGGGCGACGCTGCGGTGGGTGCAGGACGTCACGCCCCGGCTCCCGCTGCCCGGGTCGGGGCGCACGGACGCGCTGTGGTCGGCGCTCGCGTCGGTCGCGGCCATGGACGTCGCGGTCGCCCGGATGCTCGAGCCGCACCTCGACGCGCTCGCGATCCTCGACCAGGTGCCCGAGCCACCGGACCTCGCCGCGGTGGGCGCCGGACCGGGGAGCACGTGGGGCGTGTTCGCGGCCGAGGGCCCGGGCGTCCGGCTCGACGCGACGCCCGCCGACGGACGGTGGACGCTGACCGGCACGAAGCCGTGGTGCTCGCTCGCCGCCGACCTGTCGCACGCGCTCGTCACGGCGTGGACCGACGACGGCCGCCGCCTGTTCGCGGTGGATCTGCGTCCCGCGTCGGTGGAGCCCGCCGACGGCCCGTGGGTCCCGCGCGGGCTGCCGCAGGTCGTCAGCGCGCCCGTACGGTTCGACGGCGCGCCCGCGGTCCCCCTGGGCGCCGCCGGCTGGTACCTCGAGCGGCCCGGGTTCGCGTGGGGCGGGATCGGCGTCGCGGCGTGCTGGTGGGGCGGCGCCGTCGGGCTCGCGCGGACCCTGTGGGACGCGCTCGGGCGGCGCGTGCCCGACCAGCTCGCGCTCGCCCACCTGGGCGCGGTCGACGTCGCGCTCACCGGCGCGCGGGCCACGCTCGCGGAGGCCGCGAGCGCCGTCGACGACGGGGTGACCGGACGGGCGTCCGCGGTGCTCGCGCGGCGGGTGCGGACGGCGGTGGCGGTCGCGGTGGAGGAGGTCCAGCGGCGCTGCGCGCACGCGCTCGGGCCAGGGCCGCTGACGACGGACGAGTCGTTCGCGCGCCGCGTCGCCGACCTCGGGCTGTACGTGCGCCAGCACCACGCCGAGCGTGACGAGGCGTCGCTCGGCCGCGACCTCCTCGCGGCCGGGGAGCGGCCGTGGTGAGCTTCGACCACCGCGAGCCGGGCACCTCCGAGGACGCCTGGGTCGCGGCCGGGGTCGGCGACCGCCCGCAGCCCCTGGACCTCGAGGGCGTGGACGCGCTCGTCGTCCTCGCGGCGCACCCGGACGACGAGTCGCTCGGCGCGGGCGGGCTCGTGCACCGGCTCGGCGCGCGCGGCGTTCCCGTGACGGTCGTCGTGGCGACCGACGGCGAGGGGTCGCACCCGGGGTCGGCCACGGCGCCGGCCGAGCTGCGTGCCGTGCGGCGGCGCGAGGTCGTGGCGGCCGTCGGGGAGCTGTGCCCGACAGCGCGTGTGGTGCTGCTCGGGCTGCCCGACGGGGGCCTGCGCGAGCACCGCCCCGAGCTGGACCGCGGCCTCACCGCCGCGCTCGACCTGACCGGCGGCGAGCGCCCGCTGCTCTGCGCGCCGTGGCGCGGCGACGGGCACCGCGACCACCGGATCACCGGCGAGGTCGCGGCGGCGCTCGCCGGGCGACGCGGCGTGCGGCTCGTGGAGTACCCGCTGTGGCTGTGGCACTGGGGAGACCCGTCCGGGGACGCCGTCCCGTGGGACGACCTGCGCGGGCTCGCGCTCTCGGCCGAGGAGTCGGCGGCGAAGGGGAAGGCCGTCGCGGCGCACGCGAGCCAGGTGCGGCCGCTGTCGTCGGAGCCGGGTGACGAGGCGGTCGTCGGGCCCGAGATGCTGCGGCACGCCGCCCGACCGGTCGAGGTGCTCGTGGAGGCGCGGACAGACGGCGACCGGGCCGAGCACGTCCGGTCGCACGGCCGGTCGCCCGGTCGATCATCGGGCCGCGCGCCGGACCGGTCGCTGGGCCGCGACTTCTTCGACCGCTTCTACACCGGCCGCGACGACCCGTGGGGCTTCGAGACCCGCTGGTACGAGGAGCGCAAGCGCGCGGTCCTGCTCGCGAGCCTGCCGCGGCCGCGCTTCCGGTCCGGCCTGGAGCTCGGCTGCTCGACGGGCGTCCTCACCGCCGGTCTCGCCGCGCGCTGCGACCGCGTCACCGGGGTCGACGTCGCCGAGGCCCCGATCGCCGCCGCGCGGCGCCGCCTCGGCCCCGACACGGAGCTGCTGCGCCTCGACACGCCGCACGACTGGCCGGACGGCGCGTTCGACCTCGTCGTGCTCTCCGAGGTTCTCTACTACTACGGCCGCGAGGACCTCGACCGGACGCTCGACCGCGTGCTCGGCTCGCTGACCGAGGACGGCGTCGTGGTCGCCTGCCACTGGCGCCACGACGTGCCCGAGTACCCGCTCGGCGGCGACGAGGTCGCGGAGCGCGTGCGCGCGCGGCCCGAGCTGGGCGTCGTCGCGCACCACGAGGAGGAGGACTTCGTGCTCGACGTCCTCGCGCGCCGGCCCGTGGCGTCGGTCGCGCGCGCGACGGGGCTCGCGTGAGCGCGGCCCGTGCTCGCCCCGGCCGTGCGGCGCGGCTCCGGGCGGTCCTCGTCGTCGTGCCGGTGCACGACGAGGAGGCGCTGCTGCCCGCGTGCCTCGCGGCCCTGCGGCGCGCCGTCGCCCGGCTCGCGGCCGAGCGCCCGGAGCTGGAGGTGTCCGTGTCGGTCGTCCTGGACGGGTGCACGGACGGGAGCGCCGAGGTGGTCCGCGCGTCCGGTCTCCCGTCGCTCGTCACGCCCCGCCTCGGCGTGGGGGCGGCCCGGGCGGTCGGCGTCGACGCGGCGGAACACGGGCTCCCGGAACCGGCCGTGCACGGCCAGGCCTGCCGGCCGGGCACCGCACGCACGTGGCTCGTGTGCACGGACGCCGACTCGGAGGTCCCCGAGCACTGGCTCGTCCGGCAGGTCGAGCTCGCCGAGGCGGGAGCGGACGTCGTCGTCGGGACCGTGCGCCCGCGGGTCGAGGACCTCTCCCCCGGCCGGGCCGCGGCGTGGCTCGCGAACCACGAGCCCGGGCGGGCGAACGGCCACGTCCACGGCGCCAACCTCGGCGTCCGGCTGTCCGTCTACCGGGCGACGGGCGGCTTCGCGCCGCTCCCCGAGCACGAGGACGTCGCGCTCGTCGAGGCGGCCCGGCGCGCCGGGGCGCGCGTCGTGCCCGACGCCGCGGGCGAGGTCCTCACGTCCGCCCGCCTCGTGGGGCGCACCCCGGGCGGCTACGCGCGGCACCTGCGCGAGGACCTCGTCCCCGACGACCGGACGGCGTGAGCCCTCCCGTCACGCGGTGGCGCGCGCCACGACGTGGGACGGGAACGTCCGGCTCTCCGCGCGTCGGCGCCCGAGCAGCTCGGCGGTCGCCGCGGCGGCGATCTGCTCGACCGGGTGCGTCGCCGTCGTGAGGCCCAGGCCCGCCTCGCGCACGAGCGGCTGGTCGTCGAACCCGGTGACCGCGACGTCGTCGGGCACGGTGACGCCGTCCTCCGCGAGCGCCCGCAGCGCCCCGAGCGCGAGGGTGTCGCTCATGGCGACCACCGCGTCGAGGCGCGGCCAGCGCCTCCGTGCATCGCGCGCGCCGACCGCGCCGGCCCCCGCCGTGAGGTCGGCCGTCACCACGCGTCGCGGCTCCCCGGCGGCGGCGACGACGGCGGCGTACGCGTCGACGGCGCGCCGCGTCCCCGGCAGCCACGCGGGTCCGGCGAGCATGACGACCTCGCGGCGTCCGCTGCCGAGCACGTGCCGCACGAGCGCGGCGATCCCTGCGGCGGCGTCGACGTCGAAGGCTCGCACGCCGACGTCGGCGGGGCCGATGGCGGCGACGCGGGGTGCGAGCGCGCGCGGGACGAGCGGCGGCACGTGGGCCGCGTAGTCCACGAGCAGGACGCCGCCGACTCCCGGGTCGCGCGCGAGACGGTCGAGCTCGGCGCCCGGCGCGCCTCCGAGCCAGCGCAGCGCGACGCCCGTGCCCTCGGCGTCCGCGACACCGCCGGCGGACGCGACGACGCGCGCGACGTACGGGTCCGCCAGGAGGTCCGGCGACGGCGAGCCCACGGCGACGACGATCCGCTCGCCCCGGCCGCTGGCGAGCGAGCGCGCCCCCGGGTGCGGGACGTACCCGAGGCGGTCCGCGGCGTCGAGCACGGCACGGCGGGCGTCGTCCGAGACGGGCCCGGCCCCGCGCAGCACGCGCGACGCGGTCGACCGGGACACGCGCGCCGCGGCGGCGACGTCGTCGAGCGTCGTCGTGGTCATCGGGCCTCCTCGGCGGTCGGGCGGGAGTGCCCTGAGGCCACGGTACGGCGCTTTCCCGCGCCGTGGAAGCGTTCCCACGCCCGTACCGGCGCGCCCTCTCGGCATAGCGGGACCCCTGGCGCGTCGCCGGTCGCCCGCGGTAGAACGTGCCCATGTCGACGACGCCTCAGCACGCCCCCGTCCCGGACGACGCCTGGTGGATCTGCGCGACGTGCGCCGTCGAGCACGCGGAGCGGCCGCCGGTGTGCGCGATCTGCGCCGACGAGCGGCAGTGGGTGCCGGCGTCCGGGCAGCGGTGGACGACGCTCGCCGAGCTGTCCACCCAGGGCGAGCGCGTCGTCGTGCGGGAGCTCGAGCCCGGACTGCATGGCCTGACGAGCGAGCCGAGCATCGGGATCGGGCAGCAGTCGAAGCTCGTCACCACCCCGGCGGGAGCCGTCCTGTGGGACCCGCTCGGGTACGTCGACGACGCGGCGGTCGCCGCCGTCCGCGAGCTCGGCCCGGTCGTCGCGATCGTGGCGAGCCACCCGCACATGTTCGGCGTCCAGGTCGCGTGGAGCCGCGCACTCGGCGACGTGCCGGTGCTCGTGGCCGAGGCCGACGCCGGGTGGGTCGCCCGGCCGGACCCGGTGATCGAGACGTGGTCGGGCGAGCGCGAGCTGCTGCCCGGCGTGACGATCTTGCAGCCGGGCGGCCACTTCCCCGGGAGCGCGGTGCTGCACTGGGCGGACGGCGCGGACGGACGCGGCGTGCTGCTGAGCGGCGACACCGTCATGGCCAACCCGGACCGCACGTCCGTGAGCTTCATGCGGTCCTACCCGAACCGCATCCCGCTGTCCGGGGCGGTCGCGCTGCGCGTCGCCGAGCACGTGGCCCGGCGCCCGTTCGAGCGGCTCTACAACAACTTCGACGGCGTCGTCCCGGCCGACGCGCGAGAGGTCGTGCTTCGCTCGGCCGAGCGCCACGCGGCCTGGGTGCGCGGTGACTTCGACCACCTCACCTGACGGTCACCCGGACGACGTTCGCTCGGTCACGCCGCGCGCCTCGATCAGGTCCAGGTCACGCACGGCGAAGCGGTGGTGCTCCCACTCCTCCTCGAGGATCACGTGCACGCACGACAGGGTGGTCTCCGGGTAGTCCGGGGCCCACGGGTTGGCGCGCACCACCGCCAGCTCCTCCGGCGTGACGGCGGCCAGGAGGTCGCGGACCATCGCGACCCGGTCCGCGCGCGCCTCGCGCACCCGGGCGAACGCCGGGGTACCGGTCTCGAAGACCGACAGGTCGAGCCCGTCCTCGGCGGCCTGCGGGCCGGGCTGACCGAGCGGGTGGAACGGCTGCTCCAGACCCAGGACCGCGCGCCCCAGCCAGGCGTCCGTCGCGAGCACGAGGTGCCGCAGCGTCTGCGCGAACGACCACTCGCCGTCGACCGAGACGTCGACCGTGCCGTCCGGCATCGCGGCGACCCGCTCCAGGGTGGCCGCCCAGGTCGAATCCAGCGCCGCCCACGCCGCACGCAGCCCCTCGGGGTCCGTCGCCCGGCGCAGGTCGCGGCCGGGGAAGCGGCGGTCGAGCTCGGCCTCGACGTACGGCGTCACGTCCACGCCGTTGACCCGGAAGGGCGCGCCGCCGTCGGGCAGCCAGGGCGCGTCGACGTCCATCCCTTCGACCTGGACGCCGCGCATCACCACGCCGGACAGGTCGGACTCCACGAACCGGGCACGGTGCAGGTCCGCGCCCTCGAACGTCGCGCCGCGCAGGTCGTCGGAGCGGGTGAACCGAGCCATGGGGCCTCCTCGAGCACGTGCGGGGGCGGACGCTGGCACCGTACGCCGCGCGGGCGGGCCCGCACCAGGGTCGCCGCCCGCGACGCCGCGGACGGTGACGTCAGGCCCCGACGAGGAGCGAGACCGCGATCGTCGCCATGACGACGGCGATCGCGCCGTCGAGCACGCGCCACGCCGTCGGCCGGGCGAACACGGGGCCGAGCAGCCGCGCACCGAAGCCGAGCGCCGCGAACCACACGACGCTCGCGAGGCACGCACCCGCGCCGAAGAACCAGCGGACGGCGTCCGGACCGAGCGCGCCCACCTCGCCGGCGTGCGCGGCCGCGTACCCCGCGGCGAGCGTGCCCAGCAGGAGCACCGTGTCGAGGTAGACGTGGGGGTTGAGCCACGTCAGCGCGAGCGACGTCCCGACGGCGGCCCGCGCCGACGTCGACCGCCCGCCGTCCCGCGCCTCCAGCGTGCCGGGCCGCAGCGCGCGTCGGGCGGCGAGCACGGCGAGGACCAGGAGGAAGACGGCGCCGACCCAGCGCACCGCGGTGAGCAGGCCGGGAGCTCCGGTGACGAGCGCCCCGAACCCGGCCGTGCCGGCGGCGATGAGCACGAGGTCGGACACCGCGCACACCAGGACCACGGGCAGGACGTGCTCGCGCCGCAGCCCCTGGCGGAGCACGAACGCGTTCTGGGCGCCGATGGCCACGATGAGGGACAGCCCCGCACCGAGACCGGCGGCGAGGGGTGGGACGACGGCGAGCAGAGGCACGGCGTCGACCGTAGGCGGCGCAGATGCCTCAGTACAGCAAATGTTTCTTCGGATCCGTAAGATCCTCTCATGGTCGACCTCCAGCCGGACCAGCTGCGCGCGCTCGACGCCATCGCCACGACAGGGACCTTCGACGCGGCCGCGCGGCACCTCGGGGTCACGCCGTCGGCGGTGAGCCAGCGCATGCGTGCGCTCGAGGCCGCCGTCGGGCAGGTGCTCGTGCGCCGCGGCCGCCCCGCGGAGCTCACGCCGCCGGGCCAGGTGCTCGTCCGGCACGCACGGCACCTCGCCCTCCAGCAGGCCGACGTGCTCGCCGAGCTCGGCATCGCCGACCGTGGCGCGGCCGCGGGGTCCGGACCGCCCGACGGCGGACCCGCCGCGCCCCCGCTGCCCGAGATCACGCTCGTCGTCTCAGGCGACGCCCTCACCACGTGGGCCCTGCCCGCGCTCGCCGAGGCCTCGGCGTGGGCGCGGCTCGAGGTGCTGCGCGAGGACGAGGACCACTCCATCGGCCTGCTGCGCGACGGCACGGCGGTCGCGGCGGTGACGTCCGTCGCCGAGGCCGTCCCCGGGTGCCGCTCGACCCTGCTCGGGACCATGCGCTACCGGCCCGTGGCGAGCCCGGCGTTCGTGGAGCGCTGGTTCCCCGACGGGCCGACGCACGAGGCCCTCGCCGTCGCGCCGGTCCTCGCGTTCGACCGCAAGGACGACCTCCAGGACCGCTACCTGCGCGCCCGCGCCGCCGGCGGCCCGGCCCTCGACCCGCCGCGCCACCACGTCCCCGCGTCGAACGAGTTCCGTCGCGCCATCGAGCTCGGGATGGGCTGGGGCATGCTGCCCGACCTCCAGAGCACGGCGTCCCGGCACGCCGGGCGGCTCGTCGGCTTCGACGACGCGCACGCCGTCGACGTCGCGCAGCACTGGCAGCAGTGGCGCCTGCACTCCGCGTCGCTCGACCGGGTCGCGGGCGCCGTCGCCGCGGCCGCCCGCACAGCCCTGTCCTGAGCCGACCACGACCTTGGTGCCGTATCCGGGCCGTTCGCGTCACCGAAGTCATGGTCGACGGCGAGCACCAGCGTGGTCGGCGAGCCACACTGGGGGCGTCCGATCCACCGACGACGGCGGGAGACGGCTCGTGACGAACACACCCACCACCCGGCACGTCGCCTGGCGCGGTTGGGACGACGACCCCGACCGGCTCGAGGCGGCGACCGTCGTGCTGCACGACGACCACCTCGACGCGCTGGGGACGTCCCGGGCGTCGGGCTACGTCACGGCGTGGTCGCTGACGACCGGGCCCGGCTGGGTGACGCGGCGCCTGGAGGTGACGGCGCGCGGCGTCGGCTGGGCGCGGCACCTCGAGCTCGTCCGCGGGCCCGACGGCGCATGGCAGGTCCGCACGGACGCAACCGGCACGGTGCCCGACCACCTCGCCGCACCGGGCGTCGACGCGCCCGACGCGCTCGACGGCGCCCTCGACTGCGACATCGCGCTGTGCCCGGTGACGAACACGATGCCCATCCGGCGCCTCGGCCTGCTCGGCGACGACGCGCCCGCCGGCGAGACGACGCTCGTCATGGCGTGGGTCGACGTGCCCTCGCTGCGCGTCCTGCGCAGCGACCAGGTCTACGCCGCGCGGTCGCCGCTCGACCCCGCCACCGGGCGCGCCCTCGTCACGTACACGAGCGCGACGCGCGACTTCACCGCCGACCTCACCGTGGACGCGGACGGACTCGTCGTCGACTACCCGGAGCTCGCACGGCGCACCTGACCGCGCGCTCAGTCCTGCGGTGGCCGCCGCAGCCGCTTCGTCCCGGAACGCTGCTTCTTCGCGTCGAGGCGTCGCTGCACCGAACCCCGGGTCGGCCGCGTCGCCCGACGTCGCGGCCCGGGCGGGGCGAGCGCGTCGGCGACGAGCGCGGCGAGCCGCGCCCGGGCGGCGTCCCGGTTCCGCAGCTGTGCCCGGTGCTCCGACGCCGCGACGGTCAGCACTCCCCCGACCACGCGCCGCCCCAGCCGCTCCGTGACCCGCGCCCGCTGCACGGCCGTGAGGACGGCCGAGCCCGCGACGTCCCACGACAGCTCGACGCGCGAGTCCGCCGTGTTCACGCCCTGACCGCCTGGCCCTGACGAGCGCGAGAAGCGCCACGACAGCTCCGCCTCCGGGACGACCAGGGCGGACGTCACGCGCAAGCCGGGGCGGGCGTCGTCGGGCACGCGACCATCATGCCTGTGGCACGCCCCGGCTCGTCAGTCGTCGGCGAACGACAGCGAACCGAGCAGTCCGCGCACGATCTCCTCCCCGCGCACCGTGTCGGGGACGGACAGCACGAGGCCGTACCCGACGCCGCCCGCCTCGCGGACCTGCACCTGCACCTGGACGCCCGGCGTGCCGTCGACGACGAACGGCGTGCGCTGCACCACGACGTAGTCCGCACCCGGGACGGCGGCCGTCTCGACGGTCGCCTCCCACGTCCCCGCCGCCTCGGCGAGGTAGGCGTCGTCGGGCACCTGCCACGTGGCGTACCCCGTGCCGACCGAGACGTGCGCGTCCCCGGGCGTGCCAGGAGCGACGGCGTCGTCCGGGCCGGAGACCCACGCCCGGTAACGGGGCTGGTCCCGTGCTGGGTCGCTGTGCGGCCGCCACGACGACGGCAGCGCGTACAGGAGCCCCGCGAGCTCGTGCTCCTGCCACCCCTCGGGCACGCCGGGCACGACCCCGTCGACGCGCGGCAACTCGTCGGTGAGGACCTCGTCGCCGGCTCCCGTGGACGGCACGGGCGACGGCGCCACCTCGGCGGGGAAGGTCGTCAGCGGCTCGCGGACGCGATCGCCGACGCCCGGCGCGAGCACGACGGCACCTGCCAGGACGACCGCCGCGAGCGCGCCGCCGGCGGCAGAACGCCGCCGCCGTACGGTGCGGACGGCATGGCCCGCCATGCTCTCGGCGTCGAGCTCCGGGACGTCCACGTGCGCGGCCGCGTCACGCAGCCGGTCCACGAGCGGATCGGTGCGGGTCATGACGGTCTCCTCTCGGCGGTGGTCGTCCGGGACATGCGGGCGGTCGTACCACGGTCGGCGCCGGACGCCTCGGTGCGACGCCCGTGCGAGCGGGGCGCCTCGTCAACCGGTCCCCCGAGTGCGGCCCGCAGCCGGTCCAGCCCTCGCGCGGACTGCGACTTCACCGTCCCAGCAGGCACGCCGAGGGTCTGCGCGGTCTCCGCCTCGCTCAGGTCGAGCAGGAAGCGGAGCACGACGACCCGCCGCTGCTTCACGGGGAGCTCTGCGAGCGCCCGTACGACCCGGTCGCGGTCGGCCACGTGGGCGTCGGACGCCGGGGCCGTCCGCGCACCGGTGCCCCGCGCAGTGGGGTCGCCGGTGAGCTGCACGAGGTCGTGCGGGTCGACGGCGTGCTCGCGGCGCGTGCGGCGCCACGTGTCGACGCGCAGGTTCACGAGGACCTTCCGCGCGTACGCGAGCGGCGACCCGTCGCGGACCTTCCCCCACGAGCGGTACGTGCGCTCGAGGGTCTGCTGGACGAGGTCCTGCGCACGGTGCTGGTCGCCGCAGAGCATGTACGCGACGCGGTACAGGGTCGCGCCGTGCTCCCGCACGAACGCGGTGAACTCGTCGCGCGACGTCGCCCGGTCGCCACCGGGCACTACGACGACGTCGACCCTGCTCGCGTCGCTCACAGGCTCGCCGTCGGGATGGGTGTCATGACGACGTAGACGCAGCGGGCGTCGCCGAGGTTCCGCACCGGCCGGATTCTCCACCCGACGGGTTCGGCGGCGGCCGGGCAGCGGGGCTCGGACGGACCACGACGGCGAGCGCCGCACCGGTCCCGACCTGCGAGATCACACCGCGTCGCCCTTGACCTCGACCGTGGTCGAGGTCCTAGCGTGGCAGGACACCGACGGAAGGAACCTGAGGAACCATGCCTGCTTACACGCTGCCCGACCTGTCCTACGACTACGGTGCGCTCGAGCCGCACATCTCCGGGCGCATCATGGAGCTGCACCACTCCAAGCACCACCAGGCCTACGTCACCGGCGCCAACACCGCCCTCGACAAGCTCGCCGAGGCCCGCGAGTCCGGCGACTTCGCCGCCATCAACCTCCACGAGAAGAACCTCGCGTTCAACCTCGGCGGCCACGTCAACCACTCCGCCTTCTGGACCAATCTCTCCCCCGAGGGCGGCGGCGAGCCCACCGGCGAGATCGGCGCCGCGATCGACGAGCACTTCGGCTCCTTCGACGCCTTCAAGAAGCAGTTCGCCGCCGTCGCCGCCGGCGTCCAGGGCTCCGGCTGGGCCATCCTCGCCTGGGACTCCATCGGCCAGAAGCTCGTCACCGTCCAGCTCTACGACCAGCAGGGCAACATCGCCCTCGGCCTGACCCCCATCGTCCTGCTCGACGTGTGGGAGCACGCCTACTACCTCGACTACCAGAACGTGCGCGCCGACTACGTCACCGCCTGGTGGAACCTCGTCAACTGGTCCGACGCCGAGGCCCGCCTCCAGCGCGCCCGCACCCAGACCGCCGGGCTCATCGTCCCCGCCTGACACCCCGCCCCCGCACGCCCGGCCGTCGGAACGGGCGCGCAGCATCCCGGCACGACCGCCGAGCCCCGGGTTGTGTGCCGTTCGAGGCCTCGTACGGCACACAACCCGGGGTTCGGTGCGCCCGGTGGCGCACGACCCGGGGTTCAGCGCGCCCGGTGGCGCACGACCCGGGGTTCGGCACGTCCGGGGGTGAACATCGAGCGGTCCGGCGTCCCCGGCGGCCGGTGCCGTCGCCCGGTTCTGGTACAAATGCGTCGCACCGACGCCGCGCCTTCGGGACGAGCGCGTCCGCGCACCCGAACCCGACCACGAGCCGAGGCCAGCGTGACCGCACCCGATCCCGACCCCAACCCCTTCTCCCCGCCGCACGCGCCCACGGGCTCGGACGCGCCGACGGCCGCCGCACCGCGCCCGACGCCGCTGCCGCCCCCCGCGCCACTGCCGTCGCCGTCGCCGTCGCCGTCGCCGTACGAGGCTGCCGCTCCTCACCCCGGCGCCGCGCCCCGCGAGCCGTCGACCGGCTCCGGCTGGGTCATCGCCGCCTTCCTGCTGTTCTGGCCGCTCGGCATCCCGGCGCTGCTGGCCTCCCAGCGGGCGGCCCGTGCACTGGGCGCGCAGGACCTGCAGACGACGCGTCGGGAGTCCGAGCGGGCACGCTCCTGGGGCGTCGGCGCGGTCATCGTCGGGGCGGTGGCGTACGTCGGCTCGTGGGTCACGGTGGTGGTCCTGCTCGCGTCCGGGATCTTCGCCGTGTCGACCTTCTCGGAGACGGCGACCACGTCGGTGATCGACCTCGGCGCTCCGGGGTCCACGACGCCCGACGGCTCCGGCGTGGACTCGGCCCCGGAAGCGCTCGACACGGACATCCTCGACCTCGCGGTCGGCGACTGCGTCAGCACCACCGACCTCCCGGACACCGTCTTCACCGTTCCCGTCGTCCCGTGCGCGTCCGACCACCAGGCCGAGGTGTACGCGATCACCCACCTCGCGGCGGGCGACTTCCCCGGCGACGAGGGCGTCCAGGCGCTCGCCGAGGACTTCTGCTTCGAGGCGTTCGAGTCCTACGTCGGGCTTCCCTACGAGGACTCCGAGCTGTACGCCTGGTGGTTCTCGCCGACCGAGGAGAACTGGACGTGGGGCGACCGTTCGGTCCAGTGCTTCCTCGAGCCGCTCAGCGGCACGGTGACCGGGACGCTCGAGGGCGCCGCCCGCTGACCGGTGCACGGCCACCGCGCGACGCCCTCGGCGCGCAGGCTCACGCCTCTCGGGTCGCCAGCCACTGCGCGAAGGTCTGCGTGCCGAGCCGCGCGTCGGGACGGGGCAGCAGCGCGCCGCCCGCCATCGCGCGACCGAACGCGCCCGGGAACCGGAGCTCGAGGACGCGCTCGCGGCGTCGGTGGGCGGCGAGGTAGGCGCGCACCATGGCGGCGAGCCGCTCCTCCTGCGGACCGGCGATCTCGCCCGCGTCGCCCACGGGCTGCCCGAGCGCGACGTCGACGAGGGCGGCCGCGAGCTCGCGCGTCGAGACCGGCTGGGTGCGCATCCGCGGGACGAGCACCACGGGGCCGACCGCCGTCTGCTGCACGGTCTGCGCCGCGAACTCGTGGAACTGCGTCGCGCGCACGATGCTCCACGGCAACGGCCCGCCGCGCACCGCGCGCTCCTGCGCCAGCTTGCCCGCGTAGTAGCCGCCCGGCGCGGCGTCGACGCCGACGATCGACAGCGCGACGTGGTGGCGCACCCCGTCGCGACGTCCCGCCTCGAGCAGCGCGCCCGTCGTCGCGCCGAAGAAGGCCCGGGAACGGCGAGCCGACAGCGTCGTGACGTTGCCGACGTCGACCACGGCGTCCACACCGCGGAGGTCGAGACCGGTGCCGGCCACGAGGTCGACGCCGCGTGAACGACTGAGGACGAGCGGCTCGTGCCCGAGCTCGCGCAGCCGCGCGACGACGTGCGACCCGACCGTCCCGGTGCCGCCGGCGACCGCGACGCGCGTCATGCGGCCACGTCCGTGGCCGAGGTCGTCCCGCGCGCGCGGGACGCGGCGGCGAGGCCTCGAGCGGAGCCCGTGGGCGCGGGTGGCAGGGGCGTGAGCAGAGCTGATGTGGTGGTCATGCACACTCCGACAAGACAGCGCCCCCGGACGTGACACCCGTGTGAGCGGTCAGTCCACCGTCACGAAGAGGTGGCGCGCGACGTCGTCCGGGAGGTCGAGCACCGTCGCGGCACCCTCGCCCGACACCGTCGCACCGCCGAGCGCCGGCGTCACGACGAGCGGGCGGTGCGGGAAGACCCCGGCCTCCGCGAAGCGCGCGAGGAGCTCGTCGTCCACCTGGATCGGCTCGGCGATGCGCTGGAGCACGACGCGCGTCTCCTGCCCGACCGGGATGCGGTGTGCCGCGAGGTGGTTCGGCAGGGACGCGACGCCGTCGAGGTACTGGACCTCCGGCAGGTCCTCGCCCAGCTCGCGCAAGCCCGGGATCGGGTTGCCGTAGGGGTCGTGCGCGGGGTGGTCGAGGAGCTGGATGAGGCGCCGCTCGACGAGGTCGCTCATGACGTGCTCCCACCGGCAGGCCTCGTTGTGCACGTGCTGCCAGTCGAGCTTGATGACGTCCGTGAGCAGGCGCTCGGCCAGGCGGTGCTTGCGCATGACCCGCACGGCCGTCTGCTGGCCGAGCTCGGTGAGCTCGAGCTGGCGGTCGCCGCCGACGACGACGAGCCCGTCGCGCTCCATGCGCGCGACCGTCTGGGACACCGTGGGGCCCGAGTGCCCGAGGCGCTCGGCGATGCGCGCGCGCAGCGGCGGGATGCCCTCCTCCTGGAGCTCGTAGATCGACTTCAGGTACATCTCGGTGGTGTCGATCAGGTCGGTCACGAGGCCTCCCGGCGGCGCGCAGGTGTGGTGAGACATCTTCTCTGGAACGGTTCCAGTCTATCGGCTGCGCGGACGCCCGACGTCGCCCGCGAGGCACGTGCAGCCGGTGCGTCGCGCAGGGTCGGGCACGGGTGGGTGAACGCCTCGCGGCACCGGCGTGCCGCGCCCGGCGGTCCACCGGCCGTGGGGGCGGCGGAGGCTACGATCGGCGCTCTCGGTACCGACCCGACCGGAGGTTCTCGTGGCACCCACCGACGGCAGCGGCCCGAGCGGCGACCGCCCTCGCCGCCCCCGCGCCGCCGAGACGCTCACCTGCTCGTTCTGCGGCAAGTCGCAGAAGCAGGTCAAGCGGCTCATCGCCGGCCCCGCGGGCGTCTTCATCTGCGACGAGTGCGTCGCGCTCTGCCTCGAGATGATCGAGGAGGACCGCGAGCCGGAGACGACCGACGTCGCCGCCGGGGACGGCCGCCTGCCCACGCCACACGAGATCTTCGCCCACCTCAGCACGTACGTCGTCGGTCAGGACCCGGCGAAGCGCGCGCTCGCCGTCGCCGTCCACAACCACTACAAGCGCATCCGCGCCGCCGCGGCCGCCGCGGAGGCCGCCGAGGCCGGGGACGGCGCGCCCGACGACGGACTCGACGACGTCGAGCTGGCGAAGTCGAACATCTTGCTGATCGGTCCGACGGGGACGGGTAAGACGTATCTGGCGCAGACGTTGGCGCGGATGTTGAACGTGCCGTTCGCGATCGCGGACGCGACGGCGTTGACGGAGGCGGGGTACGTCGGTGAGGACGTGGAGAACATCCTGCTGAAGCTGGTGCAGGCGGCGGACTTCGACGTGAAGAAGGCCGAGCAGGGCATCATCTACATCGACGAGATCGACAAGGTGGCGCGCAAGGCGGAGAACCCCTCGATCACGCGGGACGTCTCGGGTGAGGGTGTGCAGCAGGCGTTGCTGAAGATCATCGAGGGCACGAGCGCGTCGGTGCCGCCGCAGGGTGGGCGCAAGCACCCGCACCAGGAGTTCATCCAGGTCGACACCTCGAACGTGCTGTTCATCGTGGCGGGGGCGTTCGCGGGGTTGGACGACATCGTGGCGGCGCGGGCGCGCAAGCGGGGTGTGGGGTTCGGGGCGCCGATCGACACGGGGGCGGGGGAGGACCTGTTCGCGCAGGTGCTGCCCGAGGACCTGCACCGGTACGGGTTGATCCCGGAGTTCATCGGGCGTCTGCCGGTGATCGCGTCGGTGGGGGCGTTGGACCGTGACGCGTTGGTGCGGATCCTGACACAGCCGAAGAACGCGCTGGTGCGTCAGTACCAGCGGATGTTCGCGATCGACGGGGTGGAGCTGGAGTTCACCGAGACCGCGGTCGAGGCGGTGGCCGAGCAGGCGCTGCTGCGCGGGACCGGGGCCCGGGGGCTGCGCGCGATCATGGAGGAGGTGCTGCAGCAGGTCATGTTCGACGTGCCGTCCCGTGATGACGTGGAGAAGGTCGTGATCACCCGCGAGGTCGTGCTCGACAACGTCAACCCGACCCTGGTGCCGCGCACCACCACCACCGCCGCTCGCTCCCGCACGCCGCGGGAGAAGTCCGCCTGACCCGTCCGCACCGAGCACGACGTCGGTGCCGTTCTGCGTGCGATCACGGCACCGAGGTCGTGGTCGACGGCGAGGAGTCGCGTGGTCGCGTCCGGTCGTGTCGAGGACGAAGTGCCGGACGACCGGGATCGTCGCAGCCATGGGACCCAGCGCGCCGTGCCGGCTCAGCTCGCGCACGTGGGCGTCGGGGCCACTCCCGCGAACCGGTCCTCCGTCCAGCGCAGCAGCTCGGAGACGAGCGGCGAGTCCGCCTCCACGAGGCCCACGTGGTCCCGGCCGTCGTACCGTCGGTAGTCGACCGGCTGCCCCGTGGAGCACCGCGTGCCGACGTACGCGTCCTGGGCGCCGGGAAGCACGAGCGGATCGGCGCTGCCCTGGGCGATCAGCAGGGGCGCCGGCACCGGGCCGGTCGGGACGTTCTCGGCCAGCCGGTCGCCGAAGGCCCCGGCCGTGGGGTCGCCCGTCCACAGGGGCTGGTCCATCGCGAGGGCCTCCGCCACGGAGACGAGCGCGCCCGGCTCCGCGAGGCACCGGGTCGCCATCTCGCGCACGACCAGCCGCCCTCCCGGGCGCACCAGCCCGTAGGGATCGGTCTCCGGGTACGTGGCGTCGTACGCGGCGAGCACGTACGACGCGAAGATGCTCCCGCCCTCTACACTCTCGAGCGTGCCGACGAGGCCGGGCAGGTCGCTCGCCGGGGCGAGCGCGGCGACGCCCCCGAGCGGGACGTCCGGCGCGTAGTCCGGCGCGAGCTGCCCCGTCCACAGGGCGGCGTGACCGCCCTGCGAGTGACCCCAGACGACGGTGCGCTCGTCGAGGGTCAGGTCGTCGAGGTCGCGCGCGGCACGGACCGCGTCGAGCACCGACCGCCCCTCCCCCTGTCCCACGAGGTACGGGTGCGGGCCCGCGGTGCCGAGGCCCACGTAGTCGGTCGCGACGAGCGCCCACCCGCGGGCGAGCACGTCGTCGAGCAGGAAGAAGGCGCCGGACTCGAACGGCTCGTCGAGCACCGACGGTGCGCAGCCTCGCGCGTACCCGGTGGTCCCGTGGGCCCACGCGATCACGGGCGGGGGCGCGGCGTCGTCGGGCAGGTCGGGGACGACGACGATCCCGCTGGCCAGCGCCGGGTCGTCGTCGCCGCGCGTCGTCGTGTGGAGGATGCGCCACGCCGTGGCGCCGTCCGGGACGGCACGGGTGAACGGCTCGGCGCGCACCAGCCGCCCGGGTTCGTCGGGCACGGACGCGGGCGGGTCGTAGAACGCGTCCGGACGGGGGACGCCGCGCTGGATGCCGGCGCTGACGACGGCGAGCGACGCTGCGAGGAGCAGCGCCCCGGCGGCCCCGAGGACCGCGCCTCGACCCCGCCGTCGGACGCGCGGCCGCTCGGCGCCGGCGAGCTCGTCGGCGTCGGCACCGCGGCGACGCAGCCCTGCGACGACGAGGCGCACGCCGAGCAGGACGAGGCGGACGCCGAACGCGACCGCGACGACGAGCACGGTGACGTCGGGCCAGGCGAGCGCGAGGAGCCCGAGGACGACGCTCGCGACCCCGAGCAGCACCGGGACCCACCGGTCGGCACCGCGCTGCAGCAGACCCTCGGCGACGTCCAGCGCGCCGGCGACCACCAGGCCGAGGCCCACGAGCACCGTCACGACGACGAGCGACGGCCCGGGCCAGACGAGCACGGCCACGGCGAGGGCGAGGAAGGCGAGGCCACGCGCCCCGCGGAACCGGCGGCGCCGGCCGGTGCCCTCGGCGGGCGGGGCCTCCCCCGTACGCGTCGGCGAGGGATCGCCGACGAGCTCCGCGACGCCGAGCACCGCCGCACCGACCACCACGACCGCGACGAGGAGCGCGAGCGAGGCGAAGGGCCGCAGCACGACGACGGCGCCCAGGACCGTGCAGACGACGCCGAGCGTGACGGGCACGGCCGGAGGGACTCGCTCGTCGGCGTCGCGCAGCCAGGCGCGCGCCCTGTCGGCGAACCGGCTCACGCGGCGAACGTAGCGGCCGGGCACGGCGGGCGCGCGCCGAGACCGCCGCGGTCCGGCGATAGGGTTCCGCGGTGACCGTTCTCGGACCGGACGACGACGTCGTCGCCCAGCTCGGCCTCGTGCCCCGTCGCGTCGCGGTGGCCGGGGTCTCCGGCTCCGGGAAGACGACGCTCGCCCGGCGCCTCGCAGAGCGGCTCGGCATCCCGCACACCGAGATCGACGCGCTCTACCACGGACCGGGATGGGTGCCGCGGCCGGAGTTCCTCGACGACGTGCGCGCGTTCGTCGCGCGGGACGCGTTCGTCACGGAGTGGCAGTACAGGGCGGCCCGGCCGCTCGTGCTCGCGCGCACGGAGCTCCTGATCTGGCTCGACCTCCCGACGCACGTGACGATGCGGCAGGTGACGGGGCGCACGCTGCGGCGTTCGGTCACCCGTGAGGAGCTGTGGAACGGCAACGTCGAGCCACCGATCTGGCGGAACCTGCACAAGCCCGCGGAGGAGAACATCGTCCGGTGGGCCTGGGAGAAGCGCCACGCGTACCGCGGCCTGCCCGAGCGGGTGGCCCGCGAGGCCCCGCACGTCCTCGTGGTGCGCCTGCGCTCCCGCGCGGAGACGCACCGGTGGATCAGACGGCTTCCGGCGCGACCTGGCGCGTGAGCTCCTCGACGATGGGCACGTCGGCGTCGAGCCACGGGACGTCCAACCACTCCCCCGGCGCCAGCCACGCCAGCTCGTCGTGCTCGACCAGGGGCTGCGGGTCGCCGTCGACGACGCGCGCGAACCACAGGCGCATGACGTGCCGGTCCGTGATCGCCCAGGTTCCGTGCTCAGGCCCGCCGATCTCCGCACCCAGCTCGACGCGCACGCCGAGCTCCTCGTGCAGCTCGCGGTGCAGCGCCTCCTCCGGCGTCTCGCCCGGGTCCACCTTCCCGCCGGGGAACTCCCACCGGCCGGACAGGTGCAGCGGGCGCGTCCGCCGTGCAGCGAGCAGCATCCGCGGCGACTCGAGGTCGTCCACGATCGCCGCCGCCACGACGAGTCTGCGCAGAGTCATACGCGGAGTCTCGCACGTCGGCCTGCCGCGCCGGCGTGGTGCCCGAAGCCAGGCTGGGCGTGGTCGGTCGGGTGGTCAGCGCAGGCCGGCGGCGCGTGCCCAGGCGACGGCCTCGGCGCGCGTCGACACCCCGAGCTTGCGGTAGAGGCTCCGCACCTGCGACTTCACGGTGTTGCGGGTGACGAAGAGCTTGCTGGCGATCTGCTCGAGGGTCACGTCCTCGGACAGGTTCGACAGGACGACGCGCTCGCGGCGGGTCAGCGGGGCCAGCGGCGTCGGCGCCGACGGAAAGGGGACCGCCATGGGGCGGACCAGCTCGATGGTGCTCATGTTCTCCTCCTGGTGCTCTCCGGTCACGTCATCCCCTCGTGGCGAGATCCGGTTGGTGCTACTGGAAGAGATGGGTGCGGGTGAGATTCATGACGCGACTTCGCGTCACGACCTTCGCGCGGGCCGCACATCGCACGCTCGGCGCGGTGCCACGACACGTCTGCCCAGGTCAGCGGGGTGGCCGGCGCCCACGGTTCGTCTCGTCGACGGACAAGGACGCGTCGGGGTGAGCGCGGATGACGCGAATCCGGGGGTGTGATCTACGTCACACTCTGCCTTGCGGTCGCCCGTCGTCAGGGTCGGTTCAGCGGCCCACGAGGTGCACGTCCGCGCGACCCGGCGTCGTCGCCGGGCCGGCGAGGCCGGTGGAGACCCGTGGTGCTCACGGGCCCCCCACCGGCCGGGAGGGTCACTCCGCGACGAGCGCCGCGTACTGCTCGGCCGTCAGCAGGTCACCCGTGGAGGTGACGTCGACCTTGAAGAGCCAGCCGTCCGTGTACGGGTCGGAGTTCACGACGGCCGGGTCGTCGACCGCCGCCTGGTTCACCTCGACGACGGTCCCCGTCACCGGGGAGAACAGCTCGGACACCGACTTGGTCGACTCGACCTCGCCGATCACGCTGCCGGCCGCGACGTCCGCGCCGACCTCCGGCAGCTCGAGGTACACGATGTCGCCGAGGGCCTCCGCAGCGGTCGAGGTGATGCCGACGACGGCAGGGTCGGACCCGTCGACCCACTCGTGCTCGGCGGTGTACTGCAGGTGCGACGGGAACTGGGCGTCGGTCATGACGGGCTCCTTCAGGGGCGGTCACCGGACGGCGGGAACCGTGGCCGGCGACGTGGTCGGGGGACGTGGGCTGGGGACGGTCAGGGGCGCTGAGGACGACGGTAGAACGGGAGGGGCACGACCACCACGGGCTCGAGGCGGCCACGGACGTCGACCGCGAGCTCCGTGCCCTCGGCCGACAGCTCCGGCGTCACGTACGCCATGGCGATCGGGTACCCGAGCGTCGGCGACGGAGCCCCCGAGGTCACCGATCCCACGCGCGGCGCCTCTCCCCCACCGCGCGGCAGCACCACCCCGTAGCCGGCACGGGCCGGACGACGGCCCACGCCCCGCAGCCCCACCAGGACGCGCGGGGGCGGCGACGCCTTGCGGGCGGCGAGCGCGTCCCGGCCGACGAACGGCAGCGGCGCGCCGTCCGCCGCGGTCTTGTCGAGCTTCACGACGCGCCCGAGGCCCGCCTCGTAGGGCGTGGTGGTGGTGTCGAGCTCGTGCCCGTACAGCGGCATCCCGGCCTCGAGCCGCAGCGAGTCGCGTGCCGAGAGGCCGGCAGGGACGAGCCCGTGCGGGCGGCCCGCGGCGAGCACCGTGCGCCACAGCGCGGACGCGCGACCCGTCGGGACGAACAGCTCGAAGCCGTCCTCCCCCGTGTAGCCCGTGCGGGCGACGAGCGCGTCCAGCGCGCCGTCGTCGACCGTCAGCGTGACCGTCGCCGCCGCGTAGTACTTCATGTTCCGGATCGTCTGTACGCCACCGGCCTCACCTGTGGAGTCCTGTCTCCGCTCGACCAGCGCCGCGACGATCTCCTCCGCGAGGGGCCCCTGAACCGCGACGAGCGCGGTCTCGCTCCCCCGGTCCGTGACGACGGCGTCGAGACCGGCGGCGCGGTCGACGAGCTCGCGCGCGACGAGGTCCGCGTTGCCCGCGTTCGCGACGACGAGGAAGCGCTCGTCCTCGAGCCGGTAGACGACGAGGTCGTCGAGCACGGACCCGTCCTCGGCGCACAGCATGGTGTACCGGGCCCGGCCGACCGCGACCGCGGAGAGGTGCCCGACGAGCGCGCGGTCCAGCGCGGCAGCCGCCTCCGGGCCGACGACCTCGATCTCGCCCATGTGGGACAGGTCGAAGAGGCCGGCGGCCTCACGCACCGACCGGTGCTCCGCCAGGTCGGAGGTGTAGCGCAGCGGCATCTGCCAGCCGCCGAAGCTCGTGAGGTGCGCGCCGAGCGCGACGTGCTCGTCGTGCAGCGGGCTGAGCCTCTCGGCCGTGGGCTCGGTGGTCATGCGAGGTCCTCTCTGGACTTGTCAGCGCCGTACGTCGTCCGGGTGACGCACGGCGCTGACACGGTGGGACGTGCGTCGGGGTGTCAGCAGCTCAGGACAGCAGGACGGCCTGTGGCGCTGACACGTAGGACTCGATCGGCGGGCACGAGCACACGAGGTTGCGGTCGCCGCGCGCGCCGTCGATGCGACGGACCGGCGGCCAGTACTTCGCCGCGCGGAGGCTCGCGACGGGGTAGGCCGCGAGCTCGCGCGAGTACGGCTTCTCCCACGTGTCCGCGGTGAGGGCCGCAGCGGTGTGCGGCGCGCCGCGCAACGGCGACTCCTCCACCGACCACCGGCCCGACGCCACCGCGTCGATCTCGCCGCGGATCGCGACGAGCGCGTCGACGAAGCGGTCCAGCTCGGCGAGGTCCTCGCTCTCCGTCGGCTCGACCATGAGCGTGCCCGCGACGGGGAACGACAGCGTCGGCGCGTGGAAGCCGTAGTCCATGAGCCGCTTCGCGACGTCCTCGGCCGTCACGCCCGTCTCCGCCGTGATGCGGCGCAGGTCGAGGATGCACTCGTGCGCCACGAGCCCACCCGGGCCCGTGTACAGGACCGGGAAGTGGTGGCGCAGCCGCGAGGCCACGTAGTTGGCGGTGAGGACCGCGACCTTCGTCGCCTCCGTCAGCCCGTCAGGGCCCATGAGCGCGACGTACGCGTACGAGATCGGCAGGATGCCCGCCGAGCCGAACCGCGTCGCCGAGACGGGCGTGGCCGACGGCGCCGCGGCGAGCGGGTCCCCCGGGAGGAAGGGCACGAGGTGCTCGGCCACCGCGACCGGCCCGACGCCGGGCCCGCCGCCGCCGTGCGGGATGCAGAACGTCTTGTGCAGGTTCAGGTGCGAGACGTCGCCCCCGAACTCCCCCGGCCGCGCCAGCCCGACGAGCGCGTTGAGGTTCGCACCGTCGATGTACACCTGCCCACCGGCCTTATGTACCAGGTCGCACACCTCACGCACGTGCTCCTCGTACACGCCGTGCGTCGACGGGTACGTGATCATGATCGCCGCGACCCGCGGGCCGTGGTCCGCCAGCTTCGCGCGCAGGTCGTCGAGCAGGACCTCGCCGTTTGGCGCCGTCGCCACGACCTCCACCTTCAGGCCGGCCAGCGCCGCCGACGCCGCGTTCGTCCCGTGCGCCGACGCCGGGATGAGGCAGACGTCCCGGCCGTCGTCACCGCGCGACACGTGGTACTCGCGGATCGCCAGCAGGCCCGCGAGCTCGCCCTGCGAGCCCGCGTTCGGCTGCACGGACACCCCCGCGTAGCCCGTGATCTCCGCCAGCGCCGACTCCAGGCCGTCGATCAGCTCCGCGTACCCCCGCGCCTGGTCCGCCGGCACGAACGGGTGCAGGTCCGCGAACCCCGGCCACGAGATGGCCTCCATCTCCGCCGTCGCGTTGAGCTTCATCGTGCACGAACCCAGCGGGATCATCGTGCGGTCCAGCGCCAGGTCCTTGTCCGACAGACGGCGCGCGTAGCGCAGCATCGCGGTCTCGGAGCGGTGCAGGTGGAACGTGGGGTGCTGGAGATACGTCGTCGTGCGTGTCGCCCAGGTCGGGAGGCTCGTGTGCGTGGTCGCGGCGGCGGGGGAGGCGACGTCGGTGCTCGGGCTGGCCGCGCCGTCGCCTCCCGCCGTCGGCTGTCCGTTCGTCCGCGCGGCTTCTACGCCCTTCGCATCCGACGTCGCCTCCCCCACCTCGTCAGCCGTCTCGCCGTTCGCCGCCGTCGCGGCGGCGGGCGCGACGCCGAAGGCCTTCAGGACCCTGGCGAGGGTCGCGGGGGTGGTGGTCTCGTCGCAGGCGATCTGTACGTGGTCGGCGTTCGGGTTGTACAGGTTGACGCCGGCCGCTGCCGCGGCCTCCACGATCGCGGTGGCTCGGCCCGGGACGACCGCGCGGACCGTGTCGAAGAAGACGTCGTGCTCCACCGTGACGCCACCCGCGCGGAGCGCCGCGGCGAGGCTCGTGGCGTGGGCGTGGATGCGCTCGGCGATCGCGCGCAGGCCGTCGGGGCCGTGGTAGACCGCGTACATCGACGCGACGATCGCGAGGAGCGCCTGCGCCGTGCAGATGTTGCTCGTCGCCTTCTCGCGGCGGATGTGCTGCTCGCGCGTCTGCAGGGCGAGGCGGTACGCCGTGTCGCCGTCCGCGTCGACCGAGACACCCACGAGACGGCCCGGCAGCGACCGCTCCAGTCCCTTGCGGACGGCCATGAACGCGGCGTGCGGGCCGCCGTAGAACAGCGGCACGCCGAAACGCTGCGCGGAGCCGACCGACACGTCGGCGCCGAGCTCCGCGGGCGACGTGAGCAGGGTCAGCGCCAGCAGGTCCGCCGCGACGGTGACGAGCGCGCCCGCCTCCTTCGCCTCGGCGACGACCGGCGCCCAGTCCACGACGCGGCCCGACGCCCCGCACTGCTGCACGACGACGCCCACGAGCGCCGCTTCTTCCGCCACGTCCGCAGGGAAGCGGCCCGCGCCGCGCGCCGCGTCCAGGCCGGCCGCGAGCCCGCCGGAGAGGTCGGCGACGACGACCGGCAGGCCGACCGCCCGCGCACGCCCCAGGGTGACGGCGAGCGTCTGGGGGAACAGGTCGGCGTCGACCACCACGTAGCCCGTCTTCGCGCGCGACGCGCGCCACATGAGCGCGACGGCCTCGGCGACGGCCGTGGCCTCGTCGAGGAGCGAGGCGTTCGCGACGTCGAGGCCGGTGAGGTCCTCGACGACCTGCTGGAAGTTGAGGAGCGCCTCGAGGCGACCCTGCGAGATCTCCGGCTGGTAGGGCGTGTACGCCGTGTACCAGGCGGGGGACTCGAGGACGTTGCGGCGGATCACCGGGGGAGTGACGGTGCCGTAGTAGCCGAGCCCGATCATCTGCGTCTTGACGACGTTCTTCGCCGCGAGCCCGCGCAGGTGGTCGAGCACCTCCGACTCGGTGCGCGCGGCGGGCAGGTCGAGCGGCCGGTCGGTGCGGATCGAGGCGGGCACCGCCGCGTCGACGAGCGCGTCGAGGGACTCGTGGCCGAGCTGGTCGAGCATGACCTGGATCTCGCGGCCGCGCGGTCCGACGTGGCGCGGGGCGAAGGCACCCGTGGCGGCGGCGTGCGGGGCGGCAGGATCGAACGACTGGGTCACGGGGACCTCCGGTGGCGGGGGACGACGGCGGGTCCCTCCCCGCTCTGTCATCGGACGCACGCGTCGACCTGAGAGTTTTGCCGGTCCGCCATGCCCTCGTGAGGGCCGGGGCGCGCCGGCTTGCACCGTCGGTGGGGCGCACGGGGCTGCCCACAGGGCAGACGGGTGCGACCGCTTTCCAGAGTTGCCTCGCCGCGACGGTACGTGGGCCTGAGAGATTCCCGGGGAGGACTTGCTCCTTCGGCGCCACCCCGGTCGTGGACCGGGGCGAGCTCTCCCGTCGTGGTTCGGGCGGCACGGTGGCCCGCCCGTGCGAGGACGGACGGACCACCGGTGAAGCGTGAAGTTGTGCGGCCATCCTACCGGCGGCGGGACGTGGCCGCGGCGGGCCGCGCGGCCGCCGTCAGACCCGGTCCCCGACGAGCTCGCGGGTCTCCGGCACGGCGTCGGTCGGGGCGGCCGCGGACCGGCGCGCGTGCGGCCGCCCGTGGGTGAGGTAGAGCGGGAGGCCGGTGAGCAGCAGCCCGCCCACGAGGTTGCCGAGCACGGTCGGGATCTCGTTCCACACGAGGTAGTCCATGACCGTGAACTGACCGCCGAGCAGCAGGCCCGACGGGAACAGGAACATGTTGACGATCGAGTGCTCGAAGCTCATGAAGAAGAACAGCATGATCGGCATCCACATGGCGATCGCCTTGCCCGGCACGTCCTTGGCGATCATCGCCCCGACGACGCCCATCGACACCATCCAGTTGCAGAGCATGCCGCGCACGAACAGCGTGAGCATGCCCGACGCCCCGTGCTCGGCGTAGCCGACGGTGCGCCCCTCACCGATGTGGCCGATCGCCTGCCCGACCTCGTTCGGCGGGGTGTCGAAGCCGTACGTCACGACGATCGCCATCATCACGGCGACGGCGAACGCGCCGAGGAAGTTCCCGACGAACACCAGGCCCCAGTTGCGCAGCAGCGCCCGCAGCGTGACGCCGGGGCGCTTGTCGAGCCACGCGAGGGGGCCGAGGACGAACATGCCGGTGAGCAGGTCGTACCCGAGCAGGTACAGCATGATGAAGCCGACGGGGAAGAGGATCGCGCCCAGGATCGCGTGCCCGGTCGTGACGGTCACGGTCACGGCGAACGCGGCGGCGATCGCGAGGATCGCCCCGCCCATCGTGGAGCGGACGAGCGTGTCGCGGGTCGACAGCAGGACCTTGCTGGCGCCGGCGTCCACGAGGGTCGGGACGAGCTCGGCGGGCTTGACGTAGGACATGGGCACGGCTCCGGGGGAGAGGTCGACGGTGGCCAGCCGCGGTGCGGCGTCGTCGACGCTAGGGGTCGGCCGTTTCCCCGCCGTGTCCCCGTGCGCGCCGTCGCGTTACGGTCTGCGCTCAGGGGCCCGGGCCTCGCTGTGAGAACGGCGCACGCCGCTCGTGCACGCGCCACCCGCGCGGCTGGTGCTGGTCAGGCCTCGCGCACGACGACGGAGCGCACCGTCGCGAGGCGGCCCACCGCGCGCTCGAGCGCGCGGGTCCGGCGCCCGGTCGCGCGGAAGGTGACGTCGATGCGGCCGACGCGGCCGCCGTCGTCGGCCGGGGTGGTGGCGAGCGAGTCGAAGCTCACGCCGCGCGTGGAGAAGACGCCCGTGAGCGCGGTGAGCGTGCCGGGCTGGTCGAGGCCGTGCACGGTCGCGACCCAGTCGCGCTCGCCGCGCGCCGCGGTGCCGGTGCCTGACGGGGACGCCTCGGGCTCCGCACCCGCCGCCGGGGCGGTCGCGGAGAGCATCCGGCCGACGCCGTCCGCCGCCTCGGCGAGGCGGCGCGCCTCGTCGTCGGGCAGCTCGTCGAGGAGCACGCGCGTCCAGCCCTCCGGGCCGAGCACGAGCGGGACGCCGAGGACGCCGCGGAACGGCGACGGCTCACCACCGCGGCCGTCCGCGAGCGCGACCTCGCCGTCGAGCGCGACCTGACCGGCGACGACGATCTCGCGGCCGTCGAGCACGGTGTCGACGAGGTCGACCGTCGCGCTCGCCGTCCCCGCCGGCGTCTTGGCGCCCGACTGGTGCGTCATCCAGGGGCGCGTGACGGCCCGCAGGTCGGGGGGCCACGTGTCGATGAGGTCGAACGCGGCGCCCATGTCCTCCACGGCGACGGCCGCCAGCTCGCGCTTCGCGGCGGCGATCTCGGCGGGCAGCGCGTCGAGCGTGCGGCCACGGCGCAGCGTGTCGACGGCGCGCCGGCGTTCGCTGAGGTCGAGCCCGCTGACCCGGACGGTGGACCAGAGCGGCACGGCGTCCTCCCCGTGCTGACCGGCGACGAACCCGCCCACGCGGTGGCGCCGCACGCCGAGCTCGAGCGCGACCTCGCGCCGGAACCGCAGCGTGTCGAGCCAGGCGCCCATGCCGATCACGCGGCGACGGCCGAGGCGCTCGGCCATGACCGCGACACCGAGCTCGACGGGGTTCGTCACGACGATCACGACCTCGTGGCCGGACCCGTGGCGGGCGATGGCGTCGGCGTGCTCGGCGAGGACGGCGCGGTTCGTCTCGGCGAGAAGGCGGCGGTCCGGGTCGGCCCCGGCGCGCGCGGGGGCGGTGATCCCGGCGGCGACCACCACGACGTCGGCCGCGACGTCCGCGGGGGAGTGGGCGACGTCGAGCAGCGGGGCGTGCTCGTCGTAGGCGTCGACGAGGTCGGCGCGCAGGCCGTGGACGGCCCGTGCCGACGCCCCGCCCGCCCGTCCCACGAGCTGGAGGCGCGACGTGGGCGGCAGGACCTGCCGTTCGACGAGCTGCGTGCACACCTGGCGGCCGACGTCTCCCGTCGCGCCGATCACCGCTACGTCCACCCCGGCAGCGTACGACCGGTCAGGCGAACGTGATCTCCGCGGCCGCCTCGACCATGGCGTCGAGCACGGCGCCGACGACCGGCCGCGGCTCGTGGCGGGTCGCGCGGTGGCGGGCCACGAGCCGGCGGGAGCCGAGGCCGGGGAGCCCGACGACGGTGACCCCCTCGGGCACCTCGTCGGCCGCGCCGCCCTCGACGGCGAGCGCGGGCAGCATCGCCACGCCGAGCCCGGCGGCGACGAGAGAGAGCGCGACGTCGAAGTCGTAGTAGAGGTGCTGGGTGCGCAGCGAGCCGCCGAGGCCGTGCGCGAGACGGCTGAGGGCACGCGCCGCCGCGGTGTGGGGCTGGGCGGCGAGCCAGACGGCGTCGCGCACGTCGTCGAGCCGCGTGGGCGTCGGCATCGTGGCGGGCACGACGAGGCGCCACGGTTCCTCGAGGAGGACGACCTCGTGGGTGCCGCGGGGCGCGGGGGTCTCCGCGGCCTCGAAGTCGCGCTCCAGCAGCACGACGTCGAGCTCGCCCGCCCGCAGCAGCCGCAGCGCCTCGGCGGGCTCGCGCTCCTGGATGCTGAGCTCGACGCCGGGCGACTCCTCGGCGATGCGCAGGGCGACCGGCGCGACGACCGCCCGGATGGCGGACTGGAACGCCCCGAGCGTCACCCGGCCCGTCACCTCGTCGCCCAGGGCGGCGAGCTCCTTGCGCGCCTCGACGAGCTCGGTCTCGATGCGTTCGGCCACGTCGGCGAGCACGCGGCCCGCCGGTGTGAGGGTCACGCCGCGCGGTCCGCGGTCGAGCACCGTCACCCCCTCCTCGGCCTCGAGACGCTGGATCTGCTGGGACACCGCGGACGGCGTCACCGATAGGAGATCCGCGGCCGCGAGCACACCTCCACCGCGGTGGACGGCAAGGAGAAAGGCAAGCCTGCGTGGGTCCGTAGCCATGTAGCCATACTAAACGGCCACTCAAGAAACGTTCGATTGTGCTGAACGTCGGGAAGCCCCACACTGGTCGTGGCGCCGATCGGCACTCCTCCAACCGTGGGGTCGGCGCCAGACCGACGTCCCACCCCCGCGCCACCAGCCACGTGCCCGGAGCGCACAGCCACCGCAGCGTCGCGGAACCCTCTCCACCCACCCCTTCGTTGCACCCGGAGTTCGCTGTGCTCATCACCCTCGACACCTTCGTCATGATCCTCGGTTGGGTCGGCGCCGGCGCCGGCGTCATCGCCTACGGCATGGTCAGCCGCGGCCGCTGGACGCCGTCCTCGGCGCACTTCCAGCTCACCAACCTCGGGGCGGCCGGCCTCATGGGTCTCGTCGCCGCGACGAACGGCGTGTGGCCGTCGGTGTTCGCGAACCTCGTGTGGATCGTCATCGGCGTGCAGGCCGTCGTCCTGCTCGTCCGGGCCCGCCGTCGCCGCCTCGCGGAGGTTGTCGAGGTCGCCGACGTCGCCGAGCCCGCGCTCAAGGACGTCGAGCTCGCCGCCTGACCTCGCGCTCGGGCCGAGGCCGTCAGCCCTGCTCGCCCACCGGCTCCACGGCGACGTCCACGACGAGCGCGCGGTGGTCCGACAGTCCCGTGTCGACGGCGACGGCCGGGCCCGCCAGGACGAACCGAACGCCAGCCCCCGGGTCCGCGAGCACGTGGTCGATCTGGCGCACCGGGTCGTCGACCGGGTGCGTGAGGGCGTCGGCGAGCGGGGTGAACCCGCTCAGCTCCGCCGGCTCGGGCGCCCGGAGGTTGAGGTCGCCGAGCAGCACGAGCGGGCGCGGCAGCCCGGCGCACGCGTCGACGAGCGCCCGGTACTGGTCGGCGGTGAACTCGGGGCGCGACGTCGTGTGCGTGCCGACGACCGTCAGAGGCCCCCACGGCGTGGCGACGCGGGCGGCGAGCGCCGTGCGCGGCTCGTCGGGGACGACGCGCACCGGCCACCGCGTGCCGGGCTTCCCGCGCCGGACCCGGGAGCGCCACGGCATGCGCGCGAGCTCGTGCCGCGTCCACCGCTCGACGGGGAACCGGCTGACGAGCCCGATCCCGTACGTCGGCACGCCGGTGACGCGCGGTGCGCCGCGGCCGCGCCGGGCGGCGCCGCGGTACGCGCCCAGGACGCCGCGCAGCGTGGGGGCGAGGTGCCAGTCGTCGGCGCGCATCGCCTCGGCGGCGACGGCGACCAGGTCGGCACGGTGGGAGCGGGGCGTGTCCCGCTCGACCTCCTGGAGCGCGAGCACGTCGGCGTCGAGGTGCGCGACGGCGCGCGCGAACCGCTCGACGTCGACGAGGCCGTCGAGCGACGAGCCGTGCCGCACGTTGTAGGTCGCGAGGCGCAGGGTGCCGGGCGTGCGCGGAGGGAGCGCGGAGGGATCGGTCGCCGGGTGGGTCACCGAGGCAGCGTGGCACGCCACGCGACGATCCGCTCGACGGCCTCGGCGACCGTCGTCGGTGCCGCGGCGAACGACAGGCGCACCCAGTCGCGGCCCGCGACGCCGTCGAAGTCGGTGCCGGGCGTGAGCGCGACCCCGGCCTCGGCGAGGAGCCGCTCGCACCACGTGACGGAGTCCATGCCGTCGGCGGAGACGTCGGCGTAGACGTAGAACGCGCCGTCGGCGGGCGCGACGCGTGACCAGCCGAGGTCGTCGAGGCGCGACAGCACGAGCTCGCGCGACGCCGCGTAGCGGCCGACGTTCTCCTCGGCGGCGGCGTAGCCCTCGGCGGTGAACGCCGCGACGCCCGCGTGCTGCGCGAGCGCGGGGGGCGACAGCGCGACGTTGCCCGCGAGCGCGTCGACCGGGGCGACGAGCTCGTCCGGCAGCACGAGCCACCCGAGGCGCCAGCCCGTCATCGCCCAGTACTTGGAGAACGAGCTGACGACGACCGCGCCGTCGCCGATGTGCCGGGCGGCGGTGGGCAGCGAGCGCTCCGCGTCGCCGTAGGCGATGCCGTGGTAGATCTCGTCGCTCACGAGACGCACGTCGTGCTCGGCGCACCAGCGGGCGACGGCGTCCAGCTCGTCGGGCAGGATCATCGTCCCGGTGGGGTTGGCGGGGCTCGCGACGACGAGACCGTCGAGACCGCCCTCGTAGTAGGCGCCCATGAGCTGCGACACCGTCGGCTGGTAGCGGGTGTCCGGGCCGCAGTCGAGCTCGACGACCTCGCAGCCCAGCGCGGCGAGGATGTTCTTGTAGGCGGGGTACCCGGGACGGGCGAGCGCGACGCGGTCGCCGACGTCGAACGCCGCGAGGAACGCGAGCAGGAACCCGCCGCTGGACCCGGTGGTGACGGCGACGCGCGCGGGGTCGACCTCGACGTCGTACCAGCGGCCGTAGTGCGCGGCGATCGCGCGCCGCAGCGCGGGCACGCCGAGCGCCTCCGTGTACCCGAGGTCGCCGCTCTCGAGCAGCTCGATCGCCCGCCGCCGCACGACGTCCGACGCCCCCGTCGCCGGCTCGCCCGCGCACAGGTTCAGCACCGACGCCCCCGCGTCGCGCAGGCGGTTCGCCTCGGCGAGCACCTCCATGACGGCGAACGGCGGCACGTGCGAGCGGCGGGAGACCTTGAGACGACGGCTCATGCGCCCATCATGCCGCCGCCATGCTCGCGGGCCACGCCCTCCGGCCGCGAGCTCAGGGCACGAGCAGGTCGACGGTGACGAGCCGGTAGCCCTGCTCGCGCAGGTCGTCGACGATCCCCGCGACCGCGTCGACGCTGGACGCGTGGATGTCGTGCAGGAGCACGACGCTGCCCGGCTCGACCTGCGCGGCGACGCGGCGCCGCGTCTCCTCCGCGTCGCGCGTGCGCCAGTCCTGGGTGTCGACGTCCCACAGCTCCACCCGGAGGCCGGCGCGGGTCGCGATCGAGCGCACGCGGTCGTCGACGTCGCCGTAGGGCGGGCGCAGGAACGTCGGCGTGGCCCCCGTCGCGTCCCGGATCGCGGTCTGGGTCCGCTCGAGCTGGTCGTCGATCTCGTCGTCGTCGAGGGTGGTGAGCCGCGGGTGGTCCCAGGAGTGGTTGGCGACGAGGTGGCCGCCCGCGACCACGGCCGCCGCGACCTCGGGGCGAGCGGCGACGTTGCGCCCGACCATGAAGAACGTCGCGGTCGCGCGCTTGTCGGCGAGGACCTGCAGCAGCCGTTCGGTCTCGTGGTCGGGCCCGTCGTCGAACGTGAGGGCGACGCACCTCTCCGCGGCGCAGTCGACGCCGGACGCCCGCCCCTGCGCGCGCCGCTCGGCGAGCGTGCGGGCGAGCCGGTCCGCCCAGACCGCCTCGGTGGCGGCGACGACGGCGTCCCGCAGGGCGACCGCGTCGGCGACGACGACGCCTCCGGCACCGGCGTCGAGCACCGCGTCCGCGTCCGCGAGCGCCGCGTCGAGCGCAGTGCGCGTGCCCTCGTCCGCGACGAGCCCGGCCGACTCCGTCAGGACCGGTCGGCCTGCCGTGACCGCGGTCTGCAGATGGTCGTAGGCCCACTGCCGCTGCGCGACGACGACCGCGGCCGACGACGCCGCGACGGCCTCCGCAGCGGCCGCGAGCTCGTCCGGTGCGGGCGTCGAGCCGGTGACGAGCACGAAGGAGCGCTCCGGTCGCGAGCCGGGGTGGAGCGGGTTGGGCCGCGTGAGCCCGTCCACGGTGCGCTCCTGGGTGGTCCACCCCGGCTCGGTGGTGCGGAGCCGCTCGCCGTCGTCGACGGCGTCCGCCAACGTCTCCCGCACGGCCGGGTCGGCCACCTGCCCGTCGCTCGCCGCGAGCACGGCACGGCCCTCGTCGAGCGCGCCCGTGAGCGCGGCGAGCGGCGCGACGAGCTCCTCCTCGGCCCGGGCACGCGCCGCCTCGGCACGCGCCGCCTCCTGCGCGACCGCGTCCTCGTAGCGCTCCACCGCGGCGACCCAGGTGCGGTGCTCGGCGCGCGCGACCAGCACGAGGGCGACCGCGACGAGCGCCACGACGACGGGGACGGCGGCCCACCACCACCGTCTCCGGTTCCGGCCCACGACCCGCGGGGTCGTCATGCTCCGATCGTGACGCAGCGCCCGGTGCCCGGCGAGCGCGCCACGCCGCAGGCCTGCCTACGCTGGGTCGACGACGCCGCACGACCGACCGGACGGGAGGTACCGATGTTCGGCAGGCGACGCCAGGAGCCCGACGACGACCCGGTGCGGCGCGCCGCGCAGTACCGCGTGGACCGCGAGGTCTCGCGGGAGGCCGCGGAGCCTGCGGGCGCCGCCGGTCACGACGACGCCGGTCACGACGACGCCGGTCCCGCGACGGCGGACCGCGCGGAGGAGGAGGTCGTGCGCACCCCACCGCGCGTCGCACCGGAGGACCGCGCGCGCTACGTGGACACGGTGATCGACCAGGCGATCCGGCGCGGCGAGTTCGACGACCTGCCGCTCGCCGGCAGGCCCATCCCCGGCCTCACCGGCCGCCACGACCCGGACTGGTGGCTGAAGAGCGTCATCGAGCGCGAGCAGCTCACCGGTCTCGGGCCGCCCGCGATGCTCCTCAAGCGCGAGGACCGCGAGCTCGACGCCCGGCTGGACCGCGAGCTCGACGAGACCGCCGTGCGCGAGATCCTCGAGGACTTCAACGCGCGGGTCGTCGACGCGCGCCGCCAGCTCCTCGGCGGCCCACCGGTGGTGACCCCGACGCGCGACGTCGACGCCGAGGTCGTGCGGTGGCGTGCACGGCGCACCGGCCGCTGAGGCTTGCCGTCGCGCGGTCGGCCGCCGTCAGCCCGCCGCCCGGACCTCCAGCTCGGACCGCACGTGGTCGACGATCGCGTCGGCCGCCGCCTCGACCTCGTCGAGGCACTCCTCGAAGTCGCGCGGGCCGCCGTACCAGGGGTCGGCGATGTCGAGCGTGCTCTCGGGGTCGCCCGGCGCGACGCGCGGGCCGTCCGGGTCGAACGAGCGGTACATCCGCACGCGGGCCGCGACGTCGTCCCCGCGGCCCGCGCCGGACCGGCCGGCCCGCCCGTCGACGAGGCGGCGCAGCGCCTGCGCGTGCTGCGCCGTCATGGCCAGCACGAGGTCCCGCTGGGCGACGTCGTCGTGGCCGACGCGGCGGGCCCGGTGCAGGTCGTCGACGTCGTACCCGCGAGCCACGAGCGCCGCACGGGCCCGCGGGTCGATCGGGTGGCCGCGCTCCTCGTCGCTCACCCCGGACGAGTCCACGACCACGCGGCCGCCCAGCCCGGCCGCCTCGAACCGGTCGCGCAGCACGACCTCTGCCATGGGGGAGCGGCAGATGTTGCCGGTGCACACGGTCATGACGCGGTACGGCTCGCTCATGCGGCCATTGTGCCCGGCGTCGGACGGCACGTCCGCGTGATCGTGTCGTCCGGTGGCGTCCGTGCGACGGAGCGTCCAGGTTGGGACCTGGGCGGACGTCGTCGCGACGTCGCGTCCGCGCAGCTGCGCGCCGACCACCGAGGAGACCGGCATGACCGTCGTGAACCCGCCGAGCGATCTGCGGGAGTACATCGAGTACCTCCGTGACAGCGGCTACACGGTCCGCGACGGGCACACGCCCGACCCGGACCTGATCGACCCGGAGGGGAACCCCGTCTACACCTGGCAGGAGGGGTACCCGTACGACGAGCTCATGGACCGCGACGAGTACGAGGTGGAGAAGTACCGGCTCCAGGTGGAGCTGCTGAAGTTCCAGTACTGGCTCGAGGACAACGACCGTCGCGCGATCATCCTGTTCGAGGGCCGCGACGCCGCCGGCAAGGGCGGGACGATCAAGCGGTTCACGGAGCACCTCAACCCGCGCACAGCGCGCGTCGTGGCGCTGTCGAAGCCGAGCGACCGCGAGCGCGGCCAGTGGTACTTCCAGCGCTACGCCCAGCACCTGCCGACCGCGGGCGAGATGGTCCTGTTCGACCGGTCCTGGTACAACCGCGCGGGCGTGGAACGGGTGATGGGGTTCGCCTCCGACGAGGAGTACCGCACGTTCATGACGCAGGCGCCCGCGTTCGAGCGGATGCTGGTCGACGCCGGCATCCACGTCACCAAGCTGTGGTTCTCCGTGTCCCGCACCGAGCAGCGCACCCGGTTCGCGATCCGCCAGCTCGACCCGGTGCGCCGCTGGAAGCTGTCGCCGATGGACCTCGCCTCCCTGGACCGCTGGGAGGACTACACGGCGGCCAAGGAGGAGATGTTCCGGCGCACCGACAAGCGGTACGCGCCCTGGACGATCATCCGGTCGAACGACAAGAAGCGGGCGCGGATCAACGCGATGCGCTTCTTCCTCAGCCGCTTCGACTACGAGGGCAAGGACCACGACGTCGTCGGGACGCCCGACCCGCTCCTGGTCATCCGGAGCAAGAACGAGCCGGCCGACGAGTAGCCGGCCAGCCACCGGCGGGTGCCCGGCGCACGACCGGCTCACCGGGCACCGGCGCCCGCCCGCGCCTACGGTGAGGTCATGACGATCAGGGCCGGCGGCGGCCGTGTCGCGGTGACGGGGGCGAGCGGACTCCTCGGGTCGAAGCTCGCCTTCCGCCTGGCCGCCGAGGGAGCGCCCCAGCGGCTCGTGGTCCGGGACGCCGAGCGCGCCCCGACCCTCGGCGACGACCCGCTGCCGGAGTCGGAGGTCGTCGCCGTCCGCGGCTACTCCGACGCGCCCGCCATGGTCGAGGCGTTCACCGGCTGCGACACCGTCTTCCTCGTCTCCGCGCACGAGTCCGCCGACCGCGTCGGCGAGCACCGCGCGGCGGTCGACGCGGCGGTCGCCGCCGGTGCGCAGCGGCTCGTCTACGTGTCCTTCGTCGGCGCCGCGCCCGACGCGGTGTTCACGTTCGCGCGCGACCACTGGCACACCGAGGAGTACGTGCGCAGCACCGGGCTGCGGCACACGTTCCTGCGCGACAACCTCTACCACCGCGGCCTCGCGCTCATGGTCGGACCCGACGGCGTGCTGCGCGGCCCGGCCGGCGAGGGCCGCGTGGCGTCCGTGTCGCACGACGACATCGCCGACGTCGCGACCGCCGTCCTGCTCGACGAGAAGCCGCGCCGGCACGACGGCGCCACGTACGACGTGACCGGCCCGGAGGCGCTCACGCTCCACGAGGTCGCCGAGCGGCTGTCGCGGGCGACGGGCCGGTCGATCACCTACCAGCCGGAGACCGTCGACGAGGCGTACGCGTCCCGGGCGTCGTACGGCGCCCCGCGGTTCGAGGTCGAGGGCTGGGTGTCGTCCTACGAGGCCATCGCCGCGGGCGCGCTCGCGCAGGTCAGCGACGTCGTCGAGCGGTTCACCGAGCGCCCCGCCCAGTCGTTCGCGGAGTGGCTCGACGACTACCCGGCGGAGTGGGCGCACCTGCGCCGCTGACCGTGCCGGTCCGGGCACGGCCCGGGCGAATCCTCCCTGCGCGAAATTCGGTGGTCGGTCCGCGCGGGCGGACGTACCGTCGTCGTACACGAGAAGGGAGGTGATCCGAGAAGTGAATTCTCTTCGGACCCGTGAGGTGGTCGCGCGCTAGTCGTCGCGCGACCGATTCGTATCTGACGGACCGGACGCGGTGAGCCCGTGAACCGGGCGGCGCCTCCCGACCGGGAGGTGTCCGACGGCGAGCGAGTACCACGCGACCACCGGGGCCCGCGGGCGTCGTGCCCTCGTCCAGCACGACAGGAGGAACCCCTCCGGCCCGCGGGCTTCTCCGTGCCCGCGACCACCGGTCGACGGCGTGCGCCGGGTCAGTACGAGGCGCGCGCCACCACGAGGAACCGCGGCGCCTCGTCGACGAACTCGTGACCGGCCGCGAAGTGCAGGTGCAGGGCGCGCAGCGGCGCCTCGAACCGGGCCACCGCCTCCGGCGTGAGGGGCGCGAGCTCCGGGACCGGCGACGCCGTCGTGCGCAGCGACCCGAGCAACGACCCGAGGTCCCGGTACCGACGCAGCCCCTCGTGCTCACGAGCCACGTCGACGACGAACCCCGCCCCGCGCAGCACGTCGACCGCGCCGTCCAGGGTCACGGAGTCCGGGTCCCACGGCAGCTCCGCGCCCAGCGCCGCGCACACGCGGATCCCGTCACGGCTGTCGAGCTGCTCGGTGACGAACACCCCGCCCGGGCGCAGGACACGACGCACCTCGTCGGGGTCGAACTCCTCGTGCCGGGCCAGCACGACGTCGAACTGCCGGTCGAGGAAGGGCAGCACCTGGTCGTCCCCGCGCCCCGTCGCCCGCACGTCGACGCCCAGCGGACCGAGTCGGCGCCGGGCCACCGGCAGGTGCGGCGGCCACCCCTCGGTCGCGGCCGAGCCCGCCGGCAGGGGCGCGAACGACGCCAGCAGGCCGCCGCTCCCCGTGCCAAGGTCGAGCACCGGTCCCCGACCGCCCGCCACCAGCTCGCGCGCGAGCGCCGCGTAGTCCCACGGCACCGCGTCCTCCAGCACCCGGCCGACCACCCGTCCCTCGACCGCGCCGCGGTCCGGCACGGTCAGCGGCACCGACCGCGCCCACACCACGTGCGTCTCGAACGGCGCGCCCGGGGCGGGCAGGGCGAGGGGGACCGCGGCGTGCATGCCCTCGATTCTCGCCCGGCACCCTGGCCGTTCGCCGGGAGGACGTCCCTCCCCGCGCGTCGCGGCCCGGGCCCGACGGGGACTCCTCCCCATCGCCACGTCCCGACCGCGCGCGATAGCCTCCCGGGGCACGCGCCGTCGGCGCGCGTCGACGGCCCTCCAGCGCGAGGTGCCGCCGAGGACCGGACCGGAAGGCGGGGGCGCGTGAGCAGCGGTCTCTGGGGAGCGGACGTCAACCAGCTGCGGGCGCTCGCGGAGTCGTTGCAGTCCGCGTCCGAGCAGCTCGGCACCACGACGGCGCAGGTGAGCAGCCTCCTCGAGTCGTCCACGCGGTGGACGGGCGACGACGCGTCGCAGTTCCGCAGCGAGTGGGGCGGTTCGTCCGTGGCGCTCCTGCGCGGCGTGAGCCAGACCCTCGCCGACGCGTCCCAGGCCGTCCTGCGCAACGCGCAGCAGCAGTACGACACGAGCACCGAGGGCGGCAGCATCCCGTCCCCCGGCGTCCCGGCGCCCGGCGTGCCGACGGGACCGGGCGGCGGCCCCCTCGGCGGGAGCCCCGGGCTCCAGGGCTCGATCTGGGACGTCGGCCAGGTGGCGTGGGGCGGCATCTCGCTCGCCCTCGCGGGGATGAAGGGCTGGAAGGTCGGCACGGCGCTCAACGGCTTCCTCCAGGCGAGCCGCCTCGCGGACGTCTCCGACGCCGCCGCGAGCGCCTCCGTCTTTGCGCGCGGCATGGTGCTCGACGACGCGATGGGCATGCTCGGCGGCCTGGGCACGGCCGGGCGCCTCATGGGCGGCGCGGGCGGCCTGTTCGGCGTCATCGGCGGCTTCGACCAGATGCTCAACACCCAGTACGACGGCCTGCGCGGCGGCGTCGACCGCGTCATGGGCGGCGTCTCGGTCGTCGGCGGCGCGGGGACGATGCTCATGATGGCCGGCATGCTCACGAACCCGGTGGGCATCGGGATCGTGGTCGGCGCGGGCGTCGTCGCGGGCGCCTGGGCGCTCGGGAACCTCGTCGTCGACAACTGGGACTCCATCACCGGCTTCGTCTCCGACCCGGGGCCGTACCTGGCCGACGGGTGGAACAACGTCACGGACTTCGCGGGCGACGCGGTCGATACCATCGGGGACGTCGCGTCCGACGTCGGGGACGCGATCGGCGACGGCCTGTCCGCCGCCGGTGACTTCGTCGGAGGGCTCTTCTCGTGACCCAGCAGACCATGCGGTGGTCGGCCGCGGACATCGCCGCGGCCGAGCAGACGCTCGCGCGGTCCACCGCGGGGGAGGTCACGCACGTCGTCACGCTCACGGACGAGGAGGTGACGATCCTCGACGGGCTGCAGAACCCGCAGCTGGTCGTGCTGCCGTGGCTCGACGCCCAGGAGGGCGCCGACCGGTCGCTCGTGGGCCGGGTCGCGCTGCGATCGCTGCTCGCGCGCGGCCTCGTCGTCCCGACGGAGGAGCAGCCCGCGGGACAGGCCGGCGCCGACGGCGCGCCGGAGGTCCGGATCGAGGCGGTCCCCGAGGTCACCGGTCCGCTCGTGCTGCGCCGCACGGCGACCGCGATCCTCTCCGCCGAGCGCACGACGTCGCTCGGCAAGCACTGGGTGTACCTGTACCTCCACGAGGACGACCGCGTGCTCGAGGAGGAGGTCGGCCCGAGCGGTCACCACTCCTTCAGCGTCTACCCGCTCGCCGAGGTCGCCGGGCGCGTCGCCGTGTTCGCCGACCCGGCCGCCAAGGCCGTCCTCGACGGCCGGTCGCGGACCTTCACCCCGGACGAGCTCGCCGCGCAGGCGCCGACGCTGCCCGAGCTCGCGGACGCCGTCGCCGTGACGACGCTCGCGGGCGTCCGCGCCGGGTCGGACGTGCTCGTCCAGGTGAGCGTCTACGCGACGCCCGACGGCGTCTACGTCGTCCGCGGCACCGAGCACGGGGAGGACGGCGCGCCCGTCACCCTGACGCTGTCCGAGGTCGGGCCCGCCACGGTGCGTCGCCTCCCGCTCGAGCTGCTCGGCCGATGAGCGCGGGACAGCTCGCGCGCCCGACCGGTGACCGCGTCACGGCGAAGGTCCGCCAGGTCGCCGCGGAGTCGGGCCTGGGCGAGATCCGCCACGTCTCGGCCGCGACGCTCAACGGCCCGGCCTGGACCGTCCTCGTGCTGGTCGTGCTCGTGTTCTCGTTCGGCCCCGCGCTCGTCGGCAACGCGTCGATCGCGACGGCCGCCGCGCTGCTCCCCGTGTTCGCGCTGCTCGCCGCGCTCCTCGTCTGGTTCCTCGGCTCCGAGAAGGTCGTCGTGCTGGACCGCGGGCTCCTCGTCGGCTCGTTCGCGCCGTCGCGCCGCCCGGTCCCGCTCCCGTTCCCGGCGGTCGACCCGCGGACCGTACGCGCCGTCGTCGCGAACCAGCGCACGCTCGGCCTGCTGCTCGCCGACCGCGGCGTCAACGCCGGGTCGCGCACCGTCCCGTGGTCACGGCGCGCCGTGACGTTCGTCGGGGTCGCACCGGCTCTCGCGAGGCGCGCCGCCGCCAGGCGCGAGCCGCTGGACCTCGCCACGGCGACGGGCGTCGAGCTCTGGGTGTGCTCCACCCGGGACCCGCACGGCCAGGAGTCGCTCGTGCGCGCGCTCGGCACCGCGATGCGGTCCGCCGGGGCGCCCGGCGCCGAGGACGTCGAGGCGCTCGCCCTCCCCGCCCTCCCGGTCGAGGTCTCGCCCGACAGCGCGGACCGGCTGGCGATCCCCGAGCGCTTCCGCGCGCCGCGCGCGCGGCGCACGCGCTAGTTGTGGGTCCGGGCCGCGCGACCCGCAAGGTGCGTGCCACCGTCCAGCGCTACCCCGAGCTCGGCGCCCTCCTCCACGTCGAGGCGAACACCCCGCCGGCGAGCGCCTACGTGGTGACCGCGGTCGTGATCCTGGCCTTCACCGTCGGCGTCGTGCTCGGCAACGGCGACGTCGTCGACGCGCTCGCCGTCGCACCCGCCTGGGTGGCGATCGCGGCGGTCATCCTGTGGTTCATCGGCTCGGAGAAGATGCTCGTCCTCGAGCGGGGCGTCGTCGTCGGCTCCTTCGCGCCCTTCCTGCGCCCGTACGTCGTGCCCTTCGCCGAGATCGACGCGTGGTCGGTCGGCGCGGTGGACAAGGTCGTACGCCTCGGGCGCATGACGGCGAGCCAGGGCGTCTCGTCGACGGGCCGCACCGCGCTGTGGTCCCGGTACGCCGTCGTCTTCGTCGGCCCGTCGGCGGTCGTCGCGCGCCGGCACCGCGCGCACGTCGCAGGAGTGCTCGACGTGTCGGAGCGCACCATCCGCGGCGGGACCCTCTGGTGGTTCGCGACGCGCGGACGACCCGATCGCCTCGTCCACGCGCTTGCCGGTGCCCTCCTTGCAGCGGGCGTGCCGGGGGCGGACGGGGTCGTGGCGCGAGCGCTGCCGCCCACCGTCCTGTCGGGCAGGCCGGAGGACGCGGCCGACCAGCTCCCCGGCCTCCAGCCCCGCACGCGCTGACCGGGCCTCAGCCCTCGCTGGGCCGTCCGAGCGCGGCGACGAGCTCCGCCGTCGGGCCGACGTCGCCGGCCGCCGCGGCGCGCAGGGCCTCGAGCTGCAGGACCATCCACGGGCTGAAGGCCCACGGCGTCGCGTCGACGGACCGCACCACGTCGCGCGGGTCCGACCAGGCGAGCTCCATGACCTCGTCCGGGTTCGGCACGACGTCGCCCGCCGCGCGCGCCACGTAGACCGGGCAGATCTCGTTCTCGACGACGCCCGACGCGTCGACCGCGCGGTAGCGGAAGCCGGGGACGGCGACCTGGAGGTCGGCGAGCCCGAGCCCGAGCTCGTGCTCCGCGTGGCGCACGACCGACTCCTCGGACGTCTCGGACCAGCGCGTGTGCCCGCAGAACGAGTTCGTCCACACACCGGGCCACGTGCGCTTCACGAGGGCGCGCCGGGTGAGGAGCAGGCGGCCGGCGTCGTCGAGCACGTAGCAGGAGAAGGCGAGGTGCAGGGGCGTCTCGGTGGTGTGCACGGCCGAGCGCGCGAAGGTGCCGGTGCGGCGGCCCTCGTCGTCCACGGTGACGACGTGGTCGGCGGCCACGGGGACGTGGGTGGTCATGCCGTCACTCTCGCACACCGGGCACGGACGCGGTGCCGGGGCGCCGACGCCGGTGAACTAAGGTGAGGGTAACCTGCACGACCTCCCCGACCCGTGAAGAGCACGAGATGGCCCCGCACGCCTCCACGACGGACGCCGCCCCGGCGGCCGCCGGCGGACCCGAGGACTCTCCGCGCGCCACGCGCGAGGACCGGCGTCCCGGCGTCGTCGGCTCGCTCGGCGGCCGGACGCTCGGGCTCCTCGTCTCCCTGCTCGTGCTCGTCGTGGCCGTGGCGCTCAGCCTCGCGGTCGGCTCCCGGTCGGTGCCGCTCGGCACGGTCGTCGACGCGCTCACGGCCTACGACGCCAGCGCGGAGCACGTCGTCGTGCACGACCTGCGGGTGCCGCGCACGGTCCTCGGGCTGCTCGTCGGCGCGGCGCTCGGCGTCGCGGGCGCGCTCATCCAGGGCATGACGCGCAACCCGCTCGCCGACCCGGGCATCCTCGGCGTCAACGCGGGCGCGGGGCTCGGCGTCGTGCTCGGCGTCGCGCTGCTCGGTGTGGCGGACGTCGGCGCGTTCGTGTGGTTCGCCTTCGGCGGCGCGGTCGTCGCGGCCGTCGCCGTGTACCTCGTCGGGTCGGCGGGGCGCGGCGGTGCGACGCCCGTGCGGCTCGTGCTCGCCGGCATCGCGCTCGGCGCGTTCCTCAGCGGGCTGACGCTCACCCTCACGCTGCTCGACCCGGCGTCGTTCGACCGGCTGCGCGCGTGGGGCGGGACGTCGGGCGCGTGGGGGTCCGGGTCGATCGCGGGCGCCACCCCCGACACCGTCGGCGACGTCACGCCGTTCATCGTCGGCGGCCTCGTCCTCGCGCTGCTCGTCGCGCGCCCGCTCGACGCCGTCGCGCTCGGCGACGACCTCGCCCGCTCGCTCGGCGCCCACGTCGGGCGCACGCGCGTGCTCGTCGGCGTCGCCGTCACGCTCCTGTGCGGCGCGGCGACCGCCGCTGCCGGCCCCGTCGCGTTCGTCGGGCTCATGGTCCCGCACGTCGCGCGGTGGGCCGTCGGGCCGGTGCAGCGCTGGATCGTGCCCTACTCGGCCGTGCTCGGCGCCGTCCTCGTGCTCTGCGCCGACGTGCTCGGACGCCTCGTCGCGCGCCCCGGCGAGGTGCCGGTCGGCATCGTCACGGCGTTCGTCGGGGCGCCGGTGCTCATCGCGCTCGTGCGCCGCACCCGGGCGAGCGGCCTGTGAGCGCGCCGACCGCCCGCGCGGACATCCACCCGGCCGAGCGCCGGACCGACCGTCCGGACTTCGGCCGCCCCGTGCGCGTCGTGCGCAGCCGCGACGGCCGGTTCAGCCGTCGTCTCGACGTGCGCACAGCCGCCGTGTGCGCGGTCCTGCTGCTCGTCTCGCTCGCCGTCGGTGTCGTCGCGCTGACGACCGGGGACTACCCGCTGAGCGTCGGGCAGGTGCTCGGGGCGCTCACCGGCGCCTCCGAGGGACCGGTGCGCATGGTCGTCGTCGAGTGGCGGCTGCCGCGCGCGCTCCTCGCGCTCGTGCTCGGCGCCGCGCTCGGCGCGAGCGGCGCCGTCTTCCAGTCGATCACGCGCAACCCGCTCGGCAGCCCCGACGTCATCGGGTTCAACACCGGCGCGTACACGGGCGCGCTCGTCGTGCTCATGGTGCTCGGCGGCGGCTACGGCGGCGTCGCCGTCGGGGCCCTGATCGGCGGCATCGGCGCCGCCGTCCTCGTCTACGTGCTCGCCTACCGGCGCGGGGTCCAGGGGTTCCGCTTCGTAGTCGTCGGCATCGCGGTGTCCGCGATGCTCTCGGCGGTCAACGGGTGGCTCGTCATCACGGCCGACCTCGAGACCGCGATGGCGGCGACGCTCTGGGGCGCCGGCTCCCTCAACGGCACCACGTGGGAGCAGGCGGCACCGGCCACCGTGCTCGTCGTCGTGCTCCTGCTCGCGCTCGTGCCGCTCGTGCCCCGCATGCACCTGCTCGAGATGGGCGACGACGCCGCGACGGCGCTCGGCGTGCACCGCGAGCGCGTGCGGCTCGCGCTCGTCGGCGTCGGCGTCGCGCTGATCGCCGTCGTGACCGCCGCCGCGGGACCGATCTCCTTCGTCGCGCTGGCCGCGCCGCAGCTCGCGCGCCGCCTGACCGGAGGAGCGGGCGTCCAGGTGCTGCCCGCCGCGGCGATGGGTGCGCTGCTGCTGTCGGCGAGCGACCTCGTCGCCCAGCGCCTGATCCCCTCGACCCAGCTGCCCGTCGGCGCCGTCACGGTCGTGCTCGGCGGCGCGTACCTCGTCTGGCTGCTCGTGCGCGAGGCGCGTCGATGACCGAGCACCCGACCCGTCCCGGGAGGACCCGCGTGACCACGACCGACCGCTCCGCCGGCACCACGGGGGCGCACGGCCGCGCCGCGGCGGCCGCCGCCCACGAGCACGCCGCCGTACAGGAGGGCGCCGACCGCCTGTACGCCGCCGGCGTCACGCTCGGCTACGACGAGCGCGTCATCTCGCGCGGCCTCGACGTGGCGATCCCCGACGGCTCGTTCACGGTCATCGTCGGGCCCAACGCGTGCGGCAAGTCCACGCTCCTGCGCGCGCTGTCGCGCCTCCTGCGACCCGCTGAGGGCCGGGTCGTGCTCGACGGGCGCTCGATCTCGGCGATCCCCGCGAAGGAGGTCGCGCGCCGGCTCGGGCTGCTGCCCCAGTCCTCGATCGCGCCCGAGGGCATCACCGTCGTCGACCTCGTCGCGCGCGGCCGGTACCCGCACCAGAAGCTCCTGCGGCAGTGGTCGCGCGAGGACGAGACGGCGGTCGTCGAGGCCATGGACGCCACGGGCGTGACCGAGCTGTCCGGCCGGCTCGTCGACGAGCTGTCTGGCGGTCAGCGCCAGCGCGTGTGGGTCGCCATGGTCCTCGCGCAGGAGACCCCGATCCTGCTGCTCGACGAGCCCACGACGTTCCTCGACATCGCCCACCAGGTCGAGCTCCTCGACCTGTGCGCCGACCTCAACCAGGAACGCGGGCACACGCTCGTCGCCGTGCTGCACGACCTCAACCACGCGTGCCGGTACGCGACGCACCTCATCGCGATGAAGGACGGCGCGGTCGTCGCCGAGGGCGCGCCGTCGGACGTCGTGACGGCCGAGCTCGTCGAGGACGTCTTCGGGCTGCCGTGCCGAGTCATCGACGACCCCGTGACCGGCACCCCGCTCGTCGTGCCCGAGCGCCGCCCGCGCCGCGCCTGACCGCTCCGCGCCTGAACGCGCGGCGGCGAGCGGCAAGCCGGCGGGCCCACGGACGCCGACGGGCCCCGGGAGCGGGTGCTCCCGGGGCCCGTCGACGTTCAGCGCGCGGCCGGCCGGCGCGTCAGCCGCACGCCCGCGCGGCGTGCTCGACCAGCTGCTCGCTCGTGACCTCCTCGCCGTCGACCGTGGCGGTCGCGGTGACGGTCACCGCGCCGGCGTCGAGCGACGAGGCACGGACCGCGAACGCACGGTACGCGTTCGACCCGGGCGCGACGTCGGCGAAGGACTTCTCGCCGTAGGCCGTCGACAGGACGACGTCGACCGGCACGTCCTCCCCGTTCGCCGCCCGCACCGCGAGGTACGCCGTGCCCGCGAGGCACCGCGGCGAGACCTCGACGGCGACGTCGAGCGCCGGCTCCTCGGACAGCGCGGGCAGCACGACACGGCCGCGCTCCTCCTCGTTGCCCGCCGCGTCGGTCGCCGCGAACTCGATGACCTGCTCGGTGTCCGTCAGGGCACGCGTGAACGGCTCGGTGTAGGTGCCCCAGAACGTGCCCGGGCCCTCCCACTGGATCTTGTCCACGCCGGATCCGGCGTCGGCTCCCTCGAGCGTGATCTCGACGCTCGTGCCGAGGTCGCGGACCGTCGCCGTCGTGACCGGCGCGACGGTGTCGACGCGCAGCTCGCGCGCCCCCTCGCCGACGTTGCCCGCGGCGTCCGTCGCCCGGGCGGCGACCGTGTGCGTGCCGTCCTCGAGCGCGAACGGTCCGTCGTAGGCGACCCACGCCCCGCCGTCGACCGCGACCTCCACGGCGGGCGCGGCGTCGCGGTTGTCCGTGGCGGTCACCGTGACGGTCGGCGGGTCGGTGTACCAGCCCGACGTCGCCGGGCCCGGCTGTGCCGCGACCACCACCGTCGGCGCGATCGTGTCCTCGCCGTCGTCGGGCGCCACGACGAAGACGACGGCCTCCGCCGCGAGGTCCGTGCCCTCGACGTCGCCCTCGACGAAGAACAGCCCGTCGGGCTCGGCGTAGTCGGCGGGGTCGACGTCGTCCCACGTCACGGGGATCCGGCTGTCCATCGACGCGTCCTCGTACTCCGCGGTGACGGTCGCGGGCAGCGCCGGGGCGGTCCCCGCGAGCGTCACGACGCTCACGTAGTCGACGAACGTGATGGCTCCCGGCTCGCCGTCGCGCACGTGCACGGTCCCGGAGAACGGCTCGACGAGCTCGGGCGACGTGCCGACGACGTCGAACGACCCGGCAGCGGCCACGTCCTCGGCCGTGACCTCCTCCCAGTCGGCGTCGACCGTCTGCACCCGCCCGTCGGCGAAGATGGCGTCGATCTCCGCGGGCAGGTCGGGCAGGACGCCCACGTCGGTCGGGATGTGGACGGGGGAGTGGTCGATCGGGCCGTTCGGGTCGACCGGGTCCGGTTCCTCGACGCCGCCCGTGCCCCACAGCTCCCACTCGGACACGCCGACCGCCGAGTAGGTCGGCGTCGTCGTGCCCTGGAGCGCCTGGAACGTGGCGCGCACGCGCGTCGTGGTGACCGGGTCGAACGTCGTCTCGTTGGTCTCGAGGCGCTCCGTGCCGAAGCCGCTGGGGTTCGGTACGTCGACGAACGCGCCCGCGTCCTCGTCCCAGTACTGGAGGGTCCACGACGCCGGGACGCGCACGTTGTCGCCGTTCGCGTCGGTGCCGTCGGACCAGAACCGGATCACCGACCGGTCGATCGTCACGGGCGCCGGCCACGTGTACTCCAGCCACTGCGACGCGGGGCGGTCGCCGCTCCACGTCGCCCAGGTCGCGTCGTGCGCGCCGCCCGTGCTCACGCCCGCGCCGTCGTTGATCGCCTCGACGCGGTTCCACGGCGCCGTGTAGCTCGCCTCGGGCGCACCGACCAGGGCGACGTTGCCCGGCTCCGCCACGGCGGCCGACACCGCCGCCGGTGCCTTCGCGGTCACGTCGGCCAGGGCAGGGCCGGCGGACGCCGTCGCCGCCAGACCCAGGACCAGGGCGGCCGCGGCGATCCCCGCGACCGGACCTCTGCGCTGCATCCTCGTGCTCTCCCGTCGGTCCGTCGTCCGTGCGCTCATGCGATCCTCGCCTTCCCAGCCGTGACCAGGACCTTCTGCCCGTCGCGACGGCTGAGCAGACCCTCCGCGACGAACTGCTCGACGGTGCGCTGCACCTTCGTCAGGAACGCCGCGCGGTCCGCGAAGCCGCCGTCGCCCCACACCACGTCGAGGAACGACGTGCCGTTCGCGCGCACCGCGTTCGCCACCCCGCTGTCGCGGCCGGCGAAGACGACGCGCGGCTCGGACCGCTCGACGTACATGTGGTACTGGGTGTCGTCGCCCGACCACGCGGGCTCGAACGTGAGGTCGCCGAGCCGGTAGTAGCCGTCGCCGAGGTCGGTGAACGCGCCGTCCAGCGTCCCGTCGAGGCCGAGGTGCGCGTACAGCGACAGCTTGAGGTACTCGCGCGACGCGCTGCGCGCGAGGAGGACCGTCGGCCCGTTCTCGATGCTCTGGATCGCCGGGTTGTCGATCGTCGGGACGGCGCGGATGCTCAGCGGCATCGTCACGTCCACGACGTCGCCGGGGGACCACGACCGCGCGACGCTCACGTAGGTGCCGGGCACGGCGTCGATCTCCTGGTCGAGCCCGTTGACCGCGACCGTGAAGCCCTTGCGCACCCAGCCGGGCACACGCAGCCGCAGGTCGAGCTGCCCCGACCCGTTCACCGTGATCCGGCTCGCGCCGACCTTCGGGTACTGCGTCTCCTGGACGACCTCGAACCCCTTCTCCGCCCACGTCAGCGTCGACGCGAGGTAGAGGTTCACGTACAGCGCGTCGCCCTCGACCGTCCGGAAGTAGATCGAGTCGCGGTACTTCACGTGGTTCTCGAGGCCGGTGCCGCCGCAGCACGTGCCCGTGTTGCCGTACTCGCGGCGCGTCCCCGGGTTGACGCCGTACATGTACGTGACGTCCGGCGACGTGTCGGACTGCGTGTCCTCCTTCGACCCCACGATGTGGTTGAGCAGGCCACGCTCGTAGTACTCCATGTACGTCGGGTCGAGCGTGTGGAAGAACAGCAGGCGCGAGAGCTTGAGCATGTTGTACGTGCCGCACGTCTCCGCGTTGCGGGCGCCGATGTCGCCCGCGACGGTGTTCGGCGGACCGAACAGCTCGCCCTCGCCGTGGCCGCCGTGCGCGTACGTGCGGCCCGGCACGACCATGCCCCAGAAGCCCTCGACGGCGCGCCGGTAGCGCTCCTCGCCCGTGAGGTCGTAGACCTTGAGGTACCCGGGGAACTGCGGGATGTGCTGGTTGGCGTGCTTGCCGTTGAGCGTGTCCGTGCCCGCCGCGCTCGCGTCCACCAGCGTGTTGAGGTCGAACAGCTTCGCGGTCGCGACGAACGTGTCGTCTCCGGTGATCGACGCCAGATCGGCGAGCACCTCGTTCATGCCGCCGTACTCGCCGGCGATGTAGATGCCCCACATGCGGTCGAGCTGCGCCTGGGGCAGCACCGAGAGGCGGCTGTGCACCCAGCGGGCCATCGACGTCGCGATCTCGAGCGCCTGGTCGGACCCGGCGAGGCGGTACGCCTCGAGCAGACCCGCCATGATCTTGTGGCACGTGTAGTACGGCGCCCAGATCTCCCCGTACGGCGCGTACTTCTCGAGCTGGCTGAACTGCCACTCGCCGTACGCCGCGAGGAATCCCGGGTGGCTGAACCGGCCCATGGCCGCGAGCGCCGTCTGGACCTCGCCGAGCCCTTCGACGATCTGGTTCACCTTGTCGGCGAAGACGGCCTCGCCGGTGCTCGCGTACGCCAGGGACACCATGGACAGGAAGTGCCCGCCGTAGTGGCCGCGCAGGAGGTTGGCGGTCTGGGTGTTCGCACGGCCCGGGTAGTCGTCGGGCCCCCACGGCTCCTCGTTGGCGTGGCCGAAGCCCTCCCAGCCGCCGGGCGCGCTCGCCCCCCGCGTGTCGAGCCCGGCGTTGCGCCGGAACACCGCGAGGACGCGGTCCACCGGGTAGACGCGGGCGAGGTGCAGCATCTGGTCCTGCGACCGCGTCGCGACGCTCGGGGCGAGCGCCACGTCGGACATCGGGAACGGTTCGGCCGTCCAGCCGTCGAGCGTGATCGAGCGGTCGAGCGACCGCAGGAAGGCCCGGCTCACGGGCGGTGCTGCCGGGACGGCCGCGCGGGCGGGGGCGGGGGCGGCCGCGAGGGCGCTCCCGCCGCTCGCGAGCGCGACCGCGCCGGCCGTGGCTCCCGCGGCCAGCGCGCCGAGGCGCAGGACGGACCTCCGGGAGTACGTCGAGTCGTGCAGGGTCATGCGAGTTCTCTCCTTCACTCGTCGTCGAGCGAGACGTGTACGGCGGTGCTCAGGCGCAGTCGGTCGCGCCGAACGGGACCGCGAGGTCGGCGGACACCTCCTCGCCGGCGACCGTCGTCGTCCCCGTCACGGTGACGGTGCCCGCCGCGACCGACGCCGCCCGCACCGCGAACGCGTGGTAGGCGTTCTTCCCGGGCGCGACGGCCGCGAACGAGCGCTCGCCGTACGGCGTGGCGAGCGCGACGTCCAGGGGCGCGTCCCCGTCGTTGGTGGCCCGGACGGCCAGGTGGACGGTGCCGGCGAGGCACCGCGCCTGCGCCGTCGCCGTGAGCGGCAGCTCCGGCCCACCGGTCCCAGGGTCGTCCGCGAACGCGCGCCACTCGGTGACGGCGACCGCGGAGTACGTCGACCCGTTGCCGTTCGCCGTGAACGTCGCGCGCAGGCGCGAGGTCGTCACGGGATCGAACGTCACGGTGTTGAACGCGGTCGTGCTCGTGCCGTACCCGGACGGGTTCGCGACGGGCGACCACGCCTGCGCGGCGTCGTCCCAGTACTCCAGGACCCACGAGTCCGGCGCGTTGACGCCGTCGCCGCTGCCCGGCGCGGAGTCGCGCCAGAACTTCAGCTCGGTGCCCGTGAGGCGGATCGGCCGCGACCAGTCGTAGCGCACCCACTGCGTCGCCGGGCGGGTGCCCGACCACGTGCCCCAGATCTGCGCCTGGCTCGGGCTCGCCGGGTCGGCGCCGTCGTTGAGCGCGCCGACGCTGTTCCACCCGGCCGTGAACGACGCGGTCGCCGTGGCGATGGGCGCCACGTTCCCGCTGAGCGGCCCCGAGATGTCGGCAGGGATCGTCACGACCTGCGGCGTCCCGACGTTGCCGGCCGCGTCGACGGCTCGGAACGACACCCGGTGCTGGCCCGCGTCCGGCGCCGCGACGGGCCCGTCGTACACCTGCCACGCGCCCGTCCCGACCGCGTACTCGACCCGGGCGACGCCCGACGTCGCGTCCGTCGCCGTGACCGCCACGGTCCGGGCGGACTCGTCGAGGGCACCGGTGCTCACGGGCGCGACGCGGTCGATCCGGACGTCGAGAGCCTCCTCGGCGGACGTGTTGCCCGCACGGTCGGTCGCCGTCGCGACGACGCGGTGCTCGCCGTCGCCGGTCACGGGGACCTCGGTCGTGCGCACGTGGTCGGTGGCGACGGCCTCGCCGTCGTCCACACGGGTCGTGAGGACCACGCGGCCGCCCGAGTCGTCCGTCCCGTCCACGCGGACGCGGACGTCGGACCGGAACCAGCCGTCGCGGCCCGCGCTGCCGAGCGGGGTGAGCGTGACGTCGGGCGCGGTGTCGTCGCCCTCCGCCGCCTCCGCCGGGACGACGGTGACCTCGGCGCGCACGCGCCCGCCCGCGTACCCGAGCACGGACCCCTCGACCGTGAACGTCCCGGGGGATGCGACGTCGTCGGCGCCGACCTCGTCCCAGAAGGCCGGGACCTGGAGCGTCTCGCCGCCGGGGAACGTCACCGGGACGGTGCCCGGGAGCTCCGTCTCGGCGACCTCGACCGTCACCGCGGGCGGTTCGACGGCGTCGGGCTGCTCGGCGAGGACCTTCCACTCCTCGACCGCGACGGCCGAGTACGTGCTGCCGTTCGTCGAGGCGTCGAGGACGGCGCGGACCTGCGTCGTCGTGACCGGGTCGAACGTCGTGCCCTGGAAGCCGCTCGTCGCGGTGCCGTACGCGCTGGGGTTCGCGACGTCGACCCACGAGCCGCCGTCGGACGCGTCCCAGTACTGGATGCGCCACGACGCCGGGGCGGCGACGCCCACGCCCGTGCCCTGCGGCTGGTCGTTCCAGAACTCGATCTGCGAACCGGACAGGCGCATCGGCTGGTCCCACGTGTACTGGACCCACTGCTGGGGCGGGTTGCTGCCCGTCCACGTGCCCCACATGTCCGGGGGCAGTGGGTTGGGGCGGACGATCTCGTCGTTGAGCGCCTTCTTCCAGTACTGCGTCGGCACGGGCTCGTTGGAGACCGTGACCGTCGCCTCCTGCGCGACGTTGGCGCGCGGCGTCGTGTCCTTCGCCGGGGCCGGGGTCGTCACCACCTGCTTCATGCGCGGCGGCGTCTGCGAGTCGTCCCACTCGACGCGGTCGATCGCGACCGAGCGCCGGAAGTGGTTCCCGCCCTCCGCGTCGGCCGTGTGGTACGCGATCCACCACTCGCCGTCGAGCTCGAGGATGCCCGGGTGGCTCGTCGTCGACGACACCGGCGCGAGGACCGTGCCGCGGTACGTCCACGGGCCCTCGGGCGACGGCGCCGTGCCGTACGCGATGCACGCGTGGTAGTTGGCCGGGGTGCACGACGACGTCGGGCCGGCATCGTTCCCCGCGTACGCCATGTAGTAGGTGCCGTCCCGCTCGAACGCCCACGCCGCCTCGAAGAAGCCCTTGAGGCCGCGCACGGTCTGCACGTCCCCGGTCGTCGTGCGCATGTCCTGCTCGAGCTCGACCATGCGCAGGTTCCCGAAGCTGCCCCACCACAGGTAGACCTGCGCCTGGTCGCCCTCGCCGTCGACGAGGACGGTCGGGTCGATGTTGTGGATCGTGTTCGGCGTCGGGAGGGACTGCGAGACGATCGGGCCTCCGGCGTGGTCCGTCCACGGCCCCGTGGGGGAGTCCGAGACCGCGACGCCGATGCCGAACTTGTCGCTCGCGGTGCTCGCCGCCTCGTGGACGGGGACGTACCAGTAGTAGCGGCCGTCGACGCCCTGGACGACCTGGCCGGCGTACGCACGGCCCGGCGTCGCCCAGTCGAAGACCTGCTCGGGGCGCATGAGCGACGGGTGGTGCGTCCACCCGCCCGCGTCGACGTCGTCGGTCACGAACGCGCCCCACTCGTTCATGATGAAGTCGTTGGTCGTCGGCCCGGCCTCGTCGTGGCCCGTGTAGACGTAGAGCTGGTCCTCACCGGTGGCGTTCCCCGGCGCGCCGGCCGGCACCACGAGGGGCGCCGGGTCGGCCGAGTAGTAGCTGCCGTCGTCGAGGATCGGGTTCTCGGTGCTCGTGAAGGTGTACGGGTCGGCCGCGGACGCGGGTCCGGCCGTCACCGCGACCGTGCCCAGCGCGAGCGCCGCGCCGAGCACAGCGGCGAGAGGTCTCGTGAGCGCTCGATCGCGCCCGTGCGCCTGCGCCCGCGAGCGCCTGCCCTGCGTGGTCATCTGGTCTCCTGACGGTCGGCGCGGGACGACGCTGTCTCCTCGCGCGCTTCGGCGGTCCCGGGACCGCGCCGGTCGTGGCGGTGACGTCCCTGCGCTCCGGGTGCAGGGGTCGGACACGTCACCGCCGCCGGCGCGGCACCGTCGTGCTGCTCGGCCGGACGGGAGGTGCCAGGTCGCGTCGCGCTCGCGTCGTCACGGGCGTGCACCTCTCGTCGTCGAGATGGCTTGCCGGATCAACGTTCCACATCAGAAAGGCGAACGCAATGGTTTTCGGTCGGTGAGGACGACCTTTCGACCAGGCGTGCCTCACAGGCGGCCCTACTGGTTGCCGGATCGTTGCGACTCTGCGGGCGACCGGGCGTCGCGGGGGCACGTCACGGACCGCGTGCCCGAAACGCACCACGGGAGTTTTCGGTCTCGGACAGCGGTGTGCCCGCCGCGGTCGTCGACCGTGGCGGGCACACCGTCCCGGGCGGGTGAGGCGGAGTCGGACCCCGCCTCACCCGTCGTCAGGGGACGTCAGCCGCAGCTGGAGGCTGCGTACTCGGACTCGACCGTGGCCGTCCTCCCCTCGGCGTCCGTCGCCGTCACGGAGCTCGTGCCGGCCTCCACCTCGTCGGCCCGGACGGGGAACGCCTGGTAGGCGTTCTTGCCCGGAGCCACGTTCTCGACCGTCTTGCTGCCGTACGGCGTGTCGAGCGTGATGGTGAGCGGGACGTCCTCGTCGTTCAGCGCACGCACCGCGAGGTACGCGTTGCCCGCGAGGCACCGGACCTGCGTGGTGACCGCGACGGTCCGCTCGGGCTCGCCGGCCTCCATGCCGGTGAGGTACTCGAACCCGGTGGTGACGAACTCCTCGCCCTCAGGAGCACGGTCGTACTCCATCACGTAGAGCTCGACGCCGGCCTCCTGAGCCGCGGCCAGGATGTCCTGCAGCGGCACGTCGCCCTCGCCGAGGTTGGTGAACGTCGGACGACCACCGCTGTTGAGGTTGACGGCGTCCTTCACGTGCAGCAGCTCGATCCGGTCGCCGTACTCCTCGATCAGCTCGACCACGTCGACACCGGCGTGGGCGGCCCACGCGACGTCGAGCTGGAACGTCACGTACTCGGGGTTCGTCTCGCGGACCAGGATCTCCCAGGCCGTGAGGGTCTCGCCCTCGTGCTCGTACGTCGTCGTGAACTCCTGGTCGTGGTTGTGGCCGAAGAACTTCTCGAAGCCGGCCTCCACGGCCCGCTCACCGAGACGGTTCATCGCCTCCGCCGTCGCCAGCGTGTTCTCGTACGTGCCGATGCCCGGCTGCGGCCAGCCGCCCGAGCCCACGTACTCCTGACCCAGCGTCCCGACGTACTCCAGGGTCTCGTCGAACGTGTCCTCGTTCACGTTGTAGTGCGACGACTTCACGCTCAGGCCGTACGAGTCGGCCAGCGCCTTGAACTCCTCGGCGGTGTAGCCCGAGAAGTTGCCGCCGAACGGCTCGATGTTCTCGAAGCCGATCTCGCCCAGACGCTCCAGCACGGCCGGGAGGCCGACCTCGTTGACCCACGGGATCAGCGAGAACATCTGGACCGAGACCTGCTCGACCGGAACCGTGACAGGCTCCTGGGGCTCACCGGCCGGGAGACCGGTGAGGTACTCGTAGCCGGTGACGGCGAACTCCTCGCCCTCCGGGGCGACGTCGTACTCCATGACGTAGAGCTGGACTCCCGCCTCCTGCGCCGCGGCAAGGATCTCCTGCAGCGGCACGTCACCCTCACCGAGGTTGGTGAACGTCGGACGACCACCCGCGTTGAGGTTGACGGCGTCCTTGACGTGCAGGAGCTCGATGCGGTCGCCGTACTCCTCGATGAGCGCCGGGACGTCGACACCCGCGTGGGCGGCCCACGCGACGTCGAGCTGGAACGTCACGTACTCCGGGTTCGTCTCACGGACCAGGATCTCCCAGGCCGAGAGGGTCTCGCCCTCGTGCTCGTACGTGGTGCGGAACTCGCCGTCGTGGTTGTGGCCGAAGAACTTCTCCAGGCCCGCCTCGACCGTGCGCTCACCGAGACGGTTCATCGCCTCGGCCGTCGCCAGCGTGTTCTCGTACGTGCCGATGCCCGGCTGCGGGAACCCGCCCGAGCCCACGTACTCCTGACCCAGCGTCTTCACGTACTCCAGCGTCTCGTCGAACGTGTCCTCGTTCACGTTGTAGTGCGACGACTTCACGCTCAGGCCGTACCTGTCCGCCAGCGCCCGGAACTCCTCGGCCGTGTAGCCGTTGAAGTTCGATCCGAACGGCTCGATGTTCTCGAACCCGATCTCGCTCAGACGCTCGAGCACGGCCTCCAGGCCGACCTCGTTGACCCACGGGATCAGCGAGAACATCCCGATGGACACCTGGTCCACCGGAACCGTGATCGGCTCGACCGGGCCCTCGCCGACGGCGAAGGAGAGCTGGTCGACGTCGACGCCGCCCGTGCTCGTCACGACGATCGAGCCCGAGCCCTCGGGCACGCTGCTCAGCACCTGCGTGACGTCCTGCCAGCCCTCACCGGTGAACTCGAACTCGGCGAGCGCCTCGGACGTGTCGGTGCCCTCGGCCGTCCAGCCCAGGGAGACCGTGCCCTCGCCGCTGCCGCGGACGGTGATCTCGTTGATCGCCTCACCCGTGACGGCGTGCTGCAGCGCGATCGGGGAGTAGGAGAACGAGTCGCCCGCGTCGAGCGACGTCACGTAGCCGCCGGCACCGGCGGCCGCGTCGTCCACGACCTCGACGCCCTCGGCCGCGTCGTACCACTCGGCCTGCTGGACGTCGGGCTTGAGGATGTGCGTCGCCTCGCCGGTGATGGCGGGGACGTCGCCCTGAGCCTGGTCGGTGTACCGGACGACGAGGGTGCCGAAGATCTTCTCACCCTCACCGTGCTCGACGGCGTCCGGGCTCGTCTGGATCGTGAAGCCGCAGCCGGCCTCGGTGTCCGCGGCCCGACCGCTCACCTCGGGGTGAGCGTGTGTGTTGTGACCGAGACCGAACGTGTACTGGATGTTGCGGCACGTCGGCTGGTCGCCGTCCTCGGCGTCGTTCACCGAGACCGTGTACGGCACGGCGTCGCCCCAGTCGAAGATGGCGCCGTCCGGCTGGCTCAGCGTGATCTCGGGGGCGGTGTTGCCCACCGTGATCCGCTGGATCGCGAGGCCGAAGTTGCCGGCGGGGTCCGTGACGCGCAGCTGCACGTTGTACTGGCCCAGGTCGGTGAACGTGTGCGTCACCGTCTCGCCCTGGGCGTCGTACTCACCGTCGCCGTCGAAGTCCCAGTCGAACGTGAGCTCGGCGTTGGGCGTCTCCGCGTCGGCGGTCGCCGACGCGTCGAACGTCACCTCGAGCGGCGCGGTGCTGCCCGAGATCGGGTCGGCCGAGATGGCCGCCCGCGGCGTCGTGTCGTCCGAGCCGTAGGTCACCTTGTACAGGCCCGCGTCCGGGTTCTGGCGGAAGAAGCCGTCGCCGTACTCGAGCACGTAGAGGGCACCGTCAGGACCGAACTCCATGTCCATGACGTTGTCCCAGATCGGCTGGTTGACCGTCTCGAGGTGGCTGTTCGGCAGGAAGTTCTCCACGTGGGTGACCTCACCGGCGGACGAGAGCTCGTCCATGGTGAAGGCGACCACGTAGTCCTGCGAGAACTCGGCCATGAAGGGGTGCCCGTCCCAGTACTCCGGGAACTTGACGTCCGAGTCGAGGTTCTCGTCGAAGCGGTAGATCGGGCCGCCCATGGGCGCCTGACCGCCGCCGCCGAGCTCGACCAGCGGGTCGAGCACCTCGGGCTGGTCGCCCGGGTTGTCGCCGTAGTAGACCTGCGGCGCCGTCACGGGCGGGACCTGGTCGAGACCCGTGTTCCAGGTGGAGTTGTTCTCCGGCCCGGCGTCGCAGTCGAAGAACTGCTCGCCCGGCGTACCGGTCGCGTAGTCCCACTCGTTGTACGCCGCGTTCGGACCGTGGCAGTACGGCCAGCCGCCGTTCATCGGCTCGGTCGTGAGCTGCCACTCGACGTAACCCATCGGGCCGCGGTCGGGCTGGGCAGAGCCGGCGTCCGGTCCGTAGTCGCCCCACGACAGCGAGGCGGACTCGATGTCGTAGTCGATCCGGAACGGGTTGCGCACGCCCATGACGTAGATCTCTTCGCGCACGAGGTCGGGGTCGGCGTCCGTGCCGTCGAACAGGTTGCCCTCGGGGATCGTGTAGGTGCTCCCCGGGCCCACCTCGGTGTCGGCGGCGAGGTCCTCGATCGGGTTGATCCGCAGGATCTTGCCGCGCAGGTCGTTCGTGTTGCCGGCGCCGCGGCGCGCGTCGAAGCCGGGGTTCATGCCCGGCGCGTTGTTGATCGGCGCGTAGCCGTTCGCGCCCGGGGTCCCGGCCGGGGTGTTGTCACCCGTGGAGAGGAAGAGGTTGCCGTCGGCGTCCCACGCCATGTCGGCACCGACGTGGCAGCACTGGCCGCGCTGCGCGTCGACCTTGATGATCTCGCGCTCGGTGGACAGGTCGATCGAGCTCGTCGCCGGGTCCCACGTGAAGCGCGAGAGCTGGTTGTAGCCGAGCCACTGGTTCCAGTAGCTCTCGTCCTCGCCCTCGGGCAGGCTGTTCGGCGCGCTGCCCTGCGGCGTGGTCTCGGGGTACTCCACCCCGGTGGGCGACGTGCCCTCCATCACGCGGGGCGCGTAGACCATGTAGACGTAGTTGTTCTCCTCGAAGTTCGGGTCGAGGGAGATGCCCTGGAGCCCGTCCTCGGAGTTAGCGTAGACGTCCAGCTGCGCGATCTGGGTGGTCTGCCCGGTGGCGGTGTCGGTGAGGCGCACGACGCCGTCGCGCGCGGTGTGCAGGACCCGCGAGTCCGGCAGCACGGCGAGGTCGATCGGCTCACCGGTGTTCTTGCTGAGCAGGACCTTCTCGTAGTTGTTCCAGTCCGTGGCCTCCTGAGCAGCGGCCGGCGGGTCGACGACGTCCTCGCCGTGACCGGGGTGGGCGCTCGCGCCGCTGATCGAGAGTGGGACGAGAACCGCGGCGGACACCGCCGCGGCGACGCTTCGGGTCAGCCATCGCCGGCCCGTGGGTGGTTGGTGCACAACGTCCTCCTTGACGCAGATCGAGGAGCCGGCGGTCCCCGAGCGGCGACGAACGCCGTCACCGTTGCCGGCTGCTCGACGTCGTGCAGATCGGTGGACCCCCGTTGGGCTGGGAGCGCTCGACATCGAGCCTCCCGTGCGACGGAGGACGTGCGCCCTCCTTCACCCGCCCGAGGCTACAGACGACTTTCGTCGATGCCAATACGAAAGTTGAAAGTTCATCGTCCAGTTGCGGGATCCGCCAGGTGGGGATAAAGGCCCCCGGGCAGCACCACGGCCGGGTGCGCAGGGCCCGCGCCCTGCCCCACCCGGCCGTGGTCCTCACCCGCGCGTCAGCCGCAGCTGCGCGCGTCGTACGGCTCGGTGACCGTCCTCGCTCCTCCCTCGGCGTCCGTGGCCACGACGGTGACCTCACCGGCCTCGACGCCCGCCGCACGGGCTGCGAACGCGTAGTACGCGTTCTTCCCCGGCTCGACGTCCGTCACCGTCCTCGACCCGAAGGCCGTGTCGAGACGCACCGTGAGCGGGCCGTCGTCGTCGTTGGTCGCGCGCACCGCCACGTAGACCTTGCCCGCGAGGCACCGGGTCTCGGCGGTCAGGCTGACCTCCGGGCCCGTCGGGACACCGTCGCCCACGGTCAGCGTGAGCGTCGTCGACGTCGTGCCCGCCGTGCTCACGTAGTCCGGCAGCACGAGGTCGCCCTGGATCACGTGCACGCCGGGCTGCTCGACGACGGACGCGTCGTAGTCCCACTCGACCCCGATGGCCTGGTTGTCGCGGGACCCGTCGTTGTACGACACCTCGACCGTGGTGGGCAGCCACGGCTGCTCGCCGACGTCGACGGACTGCTCGAACTGCTCGGCGCCCTGGATGGAGATGCCGCCCTGCGAGCTCTCCGGACGCACGTAGACCCGCGCCTCGGCGATGAGGCCGTACGTCGTGTTCGTCCCGTAGACGACGAAGGGCTCGACGTTGGTCTCCGCGACCATGGCCGCCGTGATCGGCTGCCACGTGAAGTCGACCGTCCCGCGGCGGCCGCTCGAGTACACGACGTCGAGCGACGTCGGGAGCTCGGGCACCTCGCCGGTCACGGTGCGCACGAGGACCGGGGCGTCGACGCTGTCGACCGTGTCCCCGTTGACGCGCCAGCGCAGCACGCCCGTTCCCGCGCCGCCGCCCTGGACGCCGGTGATCCGGATCCGCAGCTGGGCGGCCTCGACGGGCTCGAACTCGAGCCGGTTGTAGGTGTCGCGCTGCAGCGCACCCGCGTAGGTCGACCCTCCGGTGAGGGTCACCGGCGTCCACGTCTCGCCGTCGGTCGAGTGCTCGACGACGTACGTGTCCGCGCGCGGCATGCGCGTGCCGCCGTTGTCGTCGTACCAGTAGATCTCCGTCGACGCGACGAGCACCGGCGACTCCCAGGCGTACCGGATCGACGCCGCGGTCGCGGCGCTCGTCCCGTTCGCGGGCTGGCCCCACGTCCCCCAGCCGTTGCCGGCGCCGGGCGCCGAGCTGGCGGGCGTGCCCGCGTCGTTGACGCGCTCGGGGTTCTCCCACGGCGCGGACCCGCTCGTCGAGATCGTCGCGAGCGCGCCGAACTCGGCCGAGGTGGCCTTCTCCGTGATCTCGACCTCGACGTCGCGCTCGGTCGTGAGCTCGCCGTCGGACGCGGTCAGCCGGAGGACGTAGTCACCGGCCACCGTGCCCGTGACCGACGTCGTCAGCGCGCCCTCGTCGCCGAAGATCACGCCTGCGCCGTCGGGAGCCGAGACGCTCGACCAGCCGTAGGTCAGCTCGCCGTCCTCGGGGATCCCGTCGTCGGTCACCGTGCCGACCAGGGTGGTCGAGAGGTTGCCGTCCTTCGAGCGGTCCACGCTCACCGCCACGGTCGGCGGGTCGTTGACGACCTCGGGGACGTCACGACCGGAGTCGAACACCTGGATCTCCGAGATGGCCGTCCAGTACGACGGCGTGTTCGTGAACGTCACCCGGACGCGGTCCGTCGTGACGGTCTCGAAGAGCGCCTCGTTGAACTTGGCCGCCGGGATCTTCGGGGCCTTGAACGCGTCGGGCACCGTGGTCCAGCCGCCGGAACCGTCCGGCACCTGGATCGAGTAGCGCAGCGGCTGACGGTACCCGCCCGCCTGCCGGTCGCTGACGAACCACACCTTGACGTTGTCGAACGACGTCGGCTCGCCCAGGTCGAGCTCGACGTACCCCGTGTCGCCCTCGGTGCCGTGGTTGCCCCAGTAGGGCTCGTTGACGGTCGTGCCGTCGTTCACCGCGTCGAGGGACACGGGTCGCTCGGTCGTGCTGATCGCGCCGGGCGTGTAGTTCATCGATCCGGTGCTCCAGCCGGGCGTGTGGAACTCGCGCCACGGCGTCGGGCGCGGACCCTCCTGCGTGGCCGACGACGACAGGGCGGCACCTGCCGCCAGGTTCGGCGCGTCCTCGGCGACGTCGATGCCCGCCGTGCGCAGGTAGGACGCCACCCGCTCGTCCTCGATCGGGGTGTCGACCGCCGTCGGCAGGTCGGCGCCCGTGTCGTCGTGGACGGTGACCCCGAGCCCCTCGTCGGACTCGACGACCTCGTTCGCGGCCGGGTCGTAGACGAAGCGGCCGAGCGCGTCGGCCGACGCCTTGCGCTCGCCGTCCACGAACAGCGAGTAGCCCTCGCCGAGGCCGTAGTGCGACCCGTCCTCGTCCCAGACGATCGTCACGTCATGCCCGTGGTACCGCAGGTTGTTCACCATGAAGTGGTCGTAGCCGAGGTCGATCGGCCAGAGCTCGATCTTGTCGTCGCTGCGCGGCTGGATGCCGCCCATGTCCTCGACGTAGATGTAGTTCATGTTCCCGAGCATCACGTGGTTCGGGTTGTTGCGGTTGTACGTCTGCGTGGCCGGGTTCCAGCTCGAGTAGTACTCCGCCTGGTTCGGCGCGCGCAGGTCACCGCCGGGGTAGACGCTCCACGCCATCCAGTCGAGCAGGCGGGCGGCGTACTCGGGCGTGACGTACTTCTGCTCGGGGTCGTAGTGCCGCAGCGCCGAGCGCACGGCCCGGTACTGCACCGTGAAGTTGATGTTCGAGAAGTTGTTCGAGCCGCCGATCTGGTACTTCGTCTTGTCGTACTGGTTGGCGGTGTAGAACGGGAAGATGGGGAAGTTGTCCCCGTAGCGCAGGAAGCGGAACCCGTCCTCGTACGTCGCGGCCTGGTCGAACGGGACGAGGTTCTGCGCGTAGACGTCGTAGAGGTTGGACTCGCGCGCCGGGATGAGGTCGCGCTCCCCCTCGGGGAGCGGGTTGGCGGCACCGTTCGCCGTCGGGGCCGACTGCGCCCCGTGGGACGTGCCCGCGAGGAACATGCGGGCCGACTCGCTCCACAGCCGGTCGAGGACCGACGTCTGGATCTCGTCCGCTTGGGCCTGCATCTCGGCGACCTTCGCCGCGTCGGCGCCGGCCATCTCGTACAGCTGCGCGGCGGCGTCGAAGTCGCCCCACACGTAGGCCGACTCCGGGCGCTCGATCGTCCGCGCGCCCGGCGCTCCGCCGTTCACGCGCGGGAACCCGAACGAGATGGCGTCGGAGTCGTTGCCCGGCATGTAGTTGGTGTCGTAGGCGATGAGGCCGTCGTCGTTGCCGTCGTAGTGCTCGAGCTGGCCCTTGCCGTCCCACTCGAAGTAGTACGCGAACCGCTCGGCGAGGTCCTCCCCGCCGCCGTGCACGTTGAACGCCTCGAGACCGGCCGTGCCGAGGTACTGCGAGTAGTGGTTGTTCCAGCTCGTGTGCCCGGGGCTGTCGAGGAACGCCGACGAGCCGGACAGCTCGCCGATGTTGAGGATCTGGCCGTACCCGAGGTAGGGGTTGCGGATCCACTTGGTGTCCTGCAGGTGCATCGGCTGCGTCAGCGCGACCGAGTTCTGGTACAGGTTCACGCCCTCGATGGTCGTCGGGTACTGGTACACGTACCCGGGCTCGTTGGCGTCGAGGCTGTTGTAGCGCTCGCCCCACCAGCGGTAGACGATCGCCTTCTCGACGCCCGGGCTCGGCACGTCGATGTACGGGATGTCCTGCGCCCAGCGGCGGTTGAACTCCGTGACGCCCTCGCGGAAAGCGTCGGCCGGGGCCAGCGCCGCGTACTCCTCAAAGCTCGCGCGCGAGCCGGGCATCGTGTCGCTGTGCAGCACGCCGACCACGGAGAGGTCGACCGAGCCGCCCGCCGGCACCGTGACCTCGCGGTCGAGGTTCGTCCCGTCGCGCTCGAAGCCGTCCGCCGTGAGCCCGACCGTGACGGTCGACCACGGGGTGTCCACGAGCCCGTTGTTCGACCCGCTGGTCAGCGTGCGCGTCCCGGTGAGCTCGTCCGCCGCGTCCGTCGACGTGGTGGCGAGCGGCGAGGCCGCCCGGACGGTGAACGTCGCGTCGGTGGCACCCGGGTTGGTGAACGTGATCGCCGTGAGGGCGACGTTGTCGTAGGTGATGAGCTTCTTGAGGTCGGCGGTCACCCCGGTCGTGCCGACGGTGTACCGCGCGGCCGCGTGGCTCGGCGCGTTGAAGCGCTCGGCGCCGACCTCGGTGATCGTCTGGCCGGGGACGGTGACCGTGTAGAGGTTGCCGAGGTTGTTCGGGCCGCCCGCGAACGCCGACCCCGCGAAGCCCATGACGTTCCAGTTGCTGTTCCCGCGCATGTAGAGCGTGCGTCCGCGCGTCTGCAGCACGCCGTTGCCCTGCGTGCCCTGCACGCCGAGCACACGGTCGAGGTAGTAGTCCGTGCCCCCGGCCGCGAGGTCCTTCTCGAAGATGGAGCCGTGCATCGAGCCGGCGGTCCACGGGACGCCGGGCTCGAGCGCCGCGGCCGCGGCGTCCACGCCCGTGTACGTCGGGTCACCGATGTCCATGGAGTCGGTCTCACCGCTCGTCCAGACGCCGACGTCGCTCTCGTTCTCCGGCAGGACCGGGTCCGCCCAGGCCGCAGCGGGCACGAGGGCGACGCCGGTCACCGCCAGCGCGCCCGTCATCGCCGAGGCGACGACCCTTCTCAACGTTCTTCCCGACATCACCAAGTCCTCTCCATCGAAAACCGGAAGCGGCGCCGGCGGGTCCTGCGTCCTTGGGGACCCTCTCGACGACGAGAGCGCCGACGGCACGAGTCAACCAGGACGCCGTAGTTATCGCAATGGTTTTCGGTACTGCGCAGCCGCCGCCCGTCCCGGCTGGTCGGGGTCGGACGGCGGCTGAATGCACGAGGAATGGTGGTCTAGCAGCGGCGGCGGTCTCGCAGTGCTCGACGGAAGGGTGGCGCGGCCGCGAGCCATCTCGAAACGTGGCATCGCGTGGTTTTCGGGAAGACGGGAGCGGTGGGGTCCGGATCCGTCAGCGCGTCGGCATCCAGACGCGCATGGTCGACGGTCCCCGGTTCGCCCAGTCGTGGTACGGCACCAGGGCGATGTCGTGGACCATCCCGTCGCCGCCCGCGGGGGCGCCGACCGGCTCCCGCGCGTCCGCGTCGTCCACCGGTACGTACGGCCACGTGCGCACGCGGTGGTCGACGACGACCCCGCGCACGACGACACGCCCGTCCGCCTCGCGCGGCGGCACCGACGGGTCGACGCGCAGGTCGGCGACGTCGTGCCCGTCCGGCAGGTCGACGGACTCCACGCACAGCACCTCGGGCCCGCGCTGGACCGCGACGCACCCACGCACCGCGTCGATGCGGTCGTCCGGGTGCAGGAACCGTGGGGACATGTCCAGGTCGAGCTCCACGACGCTGCCCGCCCGCAGGTCCGGCACGGCGACCACGCCCGCGGGGACGCGGCGCTCCACGCCGCCGTCGACCCGCAGCGAGGCGGTGGGCGACCAGGCCGGCACGCGCAGCGTCAGCGCCCAGCGCGACCCGGGCGCCTCCACCACCGTCACCCGCACCCGCCCCTCGGTCGGGTACCGCGTCTCGACGTCGACGGCCACGCGCTCGCCCGACGGCAGCGCCGCCCGGATCTCGCTCGACGCGTACTGGTGGAGCTGGAGCCCGCCGTCGTCGACGGTCGCGAGGTAGCCCGCCAGGCTGGCGAACGTCCGCGCGACGTTCGGGGGGCAGCAGGAGACGTCGAACCAGGGCGCCCGCAGCGACGACTCGGCGCGCTTGCTCACGGCGTCGGGCGCCGGCGTCTCGCCCGGCACGCGCTGGTGGAGCGTGTTCGCGTAGTAGAACGCGCGGCCGTCGTGCGCGGGTGACGTCGCGACGACGTTGAACAGCGTGCGCTCCACGGCGTCGGCGTAGCGCGGGTGGCCCTGCGCGAGCAGCAACCGCCAGGCGACCATGACGGAACCGACGCCCGCGCACGTCTCCGAGTACGCACGGTCCGGCGGGAGCACGAAGTCCTCGCCGAACGCCTCGTCCTGGTGGTGCGAGCCCTGGCCGCCGGTCACGTAGGTGCGCGCCGCGTGCGTGCGGTCCCACTGCCGCGCGACCGCGGCGACGAGCGCGTCGTCGTCCGTCTCGACGCCGACGTCGATCGCCCCGGCCGCGAGGTAGTTCGCGCGGACGGCGTGCCCGCGGAACACCTCGGCGTCGCGCACCGGCACGTCGTCCTGGTAGTACGAGCGGCCCCACTCGATGTCGGCGAGCGTGGCGTGCCCGCGCCGCTCGACGAAGAGCGCCGCCTGCCGCACGTACCGGGGCTCGTCGAGCACGCGCCCGAGCTCGGCCAGCGCGACCTCGACCTCCGCGTGGCCGCACACGCCCGGGTTGCCGTCCGGGCCGAACGTCGCGCACACGTGGTCCGCGGAGCGGCGCGCGACCCGGACGAGCAGGTCGTCAAGGTGCCCGGTGCGGGCCCGCGCGACCGCGGCCTGCATGAGGTGTCCCTGGCAGTACAGCTCGTGGCCCCACTCCAGGTCGGAGTAGCGCTCGCCCTGACCAGGGCGGCCGAACATCGTGCTCACGTAGCCGTCGGTCTCCTGGGCGGCGGCGACGCGGCGCACGATCGCGTCGAACCGGGCCTCGAGAGCCGCGTCGGGCTCGCGGGCGAGCTCCCACGCCATGGCCTCGAGCAGCTTGTAGACCTCCGAGTCGCTGAACTCGCGCCCGCGGCGGCCCTCGGGCAGCCCGCCGTGGACGGCGAGGTCGAAGTTCGGCAGCCACCCCTCGCGCTCGAGCCAGTGCTCGATGTGCGCGAGCGTCGCGGACGCGTTGGTCTCCTGGCGCTGCGCCCAGAAGCCCCCGGTGATGCGCACCTCGTCCAGCCCGAGCGGGCGCAGCCGGCCGTCGCGCGGCGCGACCGGCCGTCCGCCGTCGGACCGTGCGGCACCGGACCGGTCTGCCGGCGAGGCGGACGAGGCGGACGAGGCGGACGGGGTCGCCGCGCGCGCGGCCGGGGAGAGGGTCACGGTGCTACCTCCGGGAGCGGCCGGGCCGCGTCGGTGATCGGGGACGCCCGCGGGCGTCGGGGTGGGGCGGGCCGTGCGGCCCGGGGTCGCGCCGTCGTCCGACGTGCTCATCCCTTCAGCGCCCCGGACATGAAGCCGCGCACGTAGTGGCGCTGGAGCAGCAGGAACAGCACCACGCACGGCAGCGCGAGCACGACGACGCCGGCCTCGGTCGCGCCGTAGTCGACGATGCCCATGACCTGCTGGCGCATGTTCGCCACGGCGAGCGGCAGGGGCGCCTTGCCGGAGTCCGTGATGAGGATCAGCGGGGCGATGAAGTCGTTCCACGCCGCGAGGAAGGCGAACAGGCCGACGGTGATCAGGCCCGGCTTGACCGCGGGCAGCAGCACGCGGCGCAGCGCGCCGAAGGCGGAGCACCCGTCCACGAGCGCCGCCTCGTCGAGCTCGCGCGGCACCGACTCGAACGAGATGCGCATGAGGAACGTCGCGAACGGCAGCTGGAACATCGTCATCACGCACGCGAGCCCGAGCAGCGAGTTCTGGAGGCCGATCGTGTTGAGCAGCACGTACAGGGGGATGAGCAGCGTCGCGTACGGGACCATGAGGATCGCGAGGGTGACGAGGAAGAGCACGTCGCGCCCCGGGAAGCGGAACCGCGCGAAGGCGTAGCCCCCGAGCAGCGAGATGACGAGCGTGAACAGCACCGTGAGCCCGGAGACGATCACGGAGTTCGCGAGGTGCTGCCCGATGCCGGCCTGGTACGCGGCGAGGGTCTCGTAGTTGCCGAAGCCCCAGCCGTCCACCTGGGCGCTGCCCGGCTGCGGCGACACCGAGGCGACGCCGGCCCAGACCAGCGGGAACAGGAAGATGATCGCCAGCGCGCCGGTGAACACCCAGTAGGGCGTGCGCAGCGCGAGCCCTGCGAGCCGCGTGCGAGGGGCGCGCCGGGCCGTGCCGGCCGCCGGGTCGCCGTGGGGCGCGGGCGCGTGCGGGGCGGGAGAGGTCGTCGTCGTCATGTCACTTCTCCTCGGGTGCGCGCATGCCGCGCAGCTGGACGACGTTGATGAGCACGAGCGCGCCGAGGACGATGATCGACAGCGCCGCCGCGACGCCGAGGTCGTTCTGGCCCTGGAACGCCACGTTGTAGATGAGCTGGACGACCGTGATGGTGCTGTTGTCGGGACCGCCCTTGGTCAGGATGAAGAACTGGTCGAACGCGAGCAGCGACCCGGTGACGCACAGGATCGTGCACAGCGCGAGCGAGGGGCGCAGCAGCGGCAGGGTCACGCGCGAGAAGGTCTGCCACCGGCTCGCACCGTCCATCCGGGCCGCCTCGTAGACCTCGTGCGGGATGCCCTGCAGGCCGACCATGAGCAGCAGCATGTAGAACCCGGCGAACCGCCAGACGATGAGGAACACCGTCGACCACAGCGCGCCGTCGGGCGAGCCCAGGAAGGAGATCGGCTGGTCGACGATCCCGAGGCGCTCCAGGAACGGCGAGATCGGGCCGCTCTGCGGCGAGTACAGCGCGTAGAAGAGCAGGGACGCGGACGCGAGGCCGAGCGAGCTCGGCACGAGGATCGACGTCCGCAGCAGGTTCGTCCAGCGGCTCGACTCCTGCACGAGCATCGCCAGGCCGAGCGCGAGCCCGATGAGGAGCACGGTCGTGATGACCGTGTACTTCAGGGTGAACACCACCGAGTCCCAGAAGAACCGGTTGTCGACCGCGTCGGCGAAGTTCTCCGGGAAGTTGACGCCCTGGTTGCCCGACAGCAGCGGCCAGTCGGACACCGACATCTGGCCGACGAGCAGGACCGGCAGGATGAAGAAGACGAGGACGAACACCGCGGTCGGGGCGGCGAAGGCCCAGCCACGGAGCGCGTTGCGCCGACCGGGGCGCCGACGGCGGGGGGCCTGGGCCACGGCGGCGTCCGCGCCGATCGGGACGTCGGCTCCGCCGTCGGGCAGAGGACCGACGGGGCGCGGGGCCGGAGGCGAGGGGTGCGCTGACTGCACCGGCATGGGACTCTCCTGGGCTGTCCGGAACGAGCTGGTCGAGGTCGGTGGCCCCGGCCGGGGCGCCCGCGCGGCACGAGCCGCGGCGTCGCGCCCCGGCCGGAGCCGGGCGACGGTCTACTGCTGGAGCACCGCCGTGATCTCCTCGTTGTCCTCCTCGATGCTCGAGGCGTCCTCGAACACCGCGTTGCGCACCAGCGTCAGCCACGGGCTGTTCGGCGCGTTGAACGCCTGCTGGAAGTTGCGGGCCACGGGGGTGCGGCCCTTGCTCGCGACCTCGTTGATCGTCACGACGCGCGGGTCCGCCGACGTGTACTCGTTGTCGATGAGGTCGGCGCGCGAGACGACGTCGCCGTTCTGCGCGAGCACCTCGACCTGCGCCTCCTCGGACATGAGCCAGGAGAGGAAGTTCCACGCCTGCTCGGAGCTCTCGGAGTCCTTCGAGATGCCGATGCCGTCACCGCCCACGAACGTGGACTCGCCGCCGTCCGGGCCGGGGATCGGCGCGACACCGACGTCCACCGTCTCGTCCGCGGTCGACAGCAGCGTCGCCGGGTACGGCATGACGCCGACCTTGCCCTCCTGGAAGGGGGCGACCCAGGTCGCGCCCGTCTCGTCGCGCGTGCCGGCGCCGACGGCGTCGGAGTCGACGAGGTCCTTGTAGACGGAGTAGACCTCCTGCGCCGTCTCGCTCGCCAGCAGCGACTCGGTGCCGTCCTCCGTCATGACGTCCTCGCCGGCCGCCCACACGGACGGGAACCAGGTGAAGACGAGGCAGCCGCCGCAGTTGCCGCCGAAGAACGTCCCGTCGACGTCGCCGCCGAGGGCGTCGACCGTCTTGGCGTGCTCGGCGAACTCGGTGAGCGACGTCGGCGGCGCCTCGGGGTCGAGGCCCGCCTGCTCGTAGAGGTCCTTGTTGTAGAACATCACCGAGACGTCGAGGACGAACGGCAGGACGTGCTGCTTGTCGTCGTAGGTGCCGGCCTCGAGGTGGCCGGGGTTGATCTCCTCCGCGAAGTCGAGCTGGTCGATGCGGCCGGTGAGGTCCTGGAACAGGCCCTGCTCGGCCCAGTTCGGCACGTAGACGATGTCGGCGGCGAAGAGGTCGGGCAGCCCGTCGCTGCCCGCGGCGGCCCCGACCTTGGCGACGTAGTCGTCGTTCGGCACGATGGTGAGCTCGACCTGGTTCTCGTGCGACGCGTTGTACGCGTCGACGAGCAGGTTGGCCTGCTTCTCCAGCGGCGCCCGCGTCCACAGCGACAGCGTGGTGCCGTCGTCGACCCCCTCGGGGCTGCCGCCCGCCTCGGCGGTGCTCTCCGGCGCGTCGGACCCGCCGCCGCACGCGGCGAGGCCGAGCGCGGTGAGGCCGATCACCAGCGTCGAGGCCACGGCCCTCGTCACCGACGTCCTGCGGTGGTGTGTCATGTCGCGTCTCCTCGTACTCGTCGTTGAGCTGTGCGCACCGCGGCCGACGCAGCGCCAGGCTGCTCGAACCGTTTTCGGTACGGATGTCGTCGGCGACCAGCTGGTCTGGCCGTCCGACCTCACCGGGGGCTACTCTTTCGAGACTCCGGAGTCGCCGGGCGACCTCGCCCGACCGGTCTCCGCTGACCGAAAGCAACCGAAAAGGTTTTCTGAATCTAGGGCAGTCGCATCGCCCCGTCAAGCATCCTGGCGGGTTACAGTTCGATCACGGAACCCGGCCGACGACGTCGGCGTCACCGGACCGGGAGAGGGGGCACGGCCTCATGACCACCCAGAGCGGGAGCGCCACGCAGCGCGCCGCGACGCTCACCGACGTCGCACGCCTCGCCGGCGTGTCCATCGCGACGGCGTCCAAGGCCATCAACGGGCGCGACCAGGTCAAGGCGGAGACGCGCCTGCGCGTGCTCGAGGCCGCCGAGCGCCTCTCGTTCGCGCCCAACGCCCTCGCCCGGGGCCTGCTCAAGGGCCGCACCGGGACGGTCGGTCTGCTCACGAGCGACCTGGAGGGCCGGTTCTCGATCCCCGTGCTCATGGGCGCGGAGGACGCGTTCGGGGCCGGGCGCGTGTCGGTCTTCCTGTGCGACGCCCGGGGGGACGCGATCCGCGAGCAGCACCACGTGCGCGCGCTGCTGTCGCGCCGCGTCGACGGGCTCATCGTCGTCGGGTCGCGCACCGACCCCCGCCCGCCGCTGAGCGGCGACATCCCCGTCCCGGTCGTCTACGCGTACGCGCCGTCCGAGGACCCGTCCGACCACTCCATCACGGCGGACAACGTCGGGGCCGGGCGTCTCGCCGTCGAGCACCTGCTCGCGTGCGGGCGCCGCCGGGTCGCGCACGTCTCGGGCGACCCCGGCTACAAGGCGGCGCAGGACCGCGCCGCGGGGGCGCACGCCGCACTCACGGCCGCCGGCCTCGAGATGGTCGGCGAGCAGACGTACTTCGGCTCGTGGAGCGAGGGCTGGGGCCGCGGCGCGGCGCGCATGATCGTCGAGCAGCACCCCGACGTCGACGCCTTCTTCTGCGGCAGCGACCAGATCGCCCGCGGCGTGCTCGACGCGCTGCGGGAGCTCGGTCGCGACGTCCCCGGGTCGACGTCGGTGATCGGGTTCGACAACTGGGAGGTGCTGACCACGAACGCCCGCCCGCAGCTCACGAGCGTCGACATGAACCTCGAACGCCTGGGCCGCGTCGCCGCGCAGCGCCTGTTCTCCGCGATCGACGGCCAGGTGCGTCCGGGCGTCGAGGAGCTGCCCTGCCGCGTCGTGACCCGCGCATCGAGCACGCCGGTCAACTGACACCGCGCCCCCAGGGCGTGCCGCGCCGAGCCCCGGGTTGCACGCCACCCGACCCGCCGAGCCCCGGGTTGCACGCCACCCGACCCGCCGAGCCCCGGGTTGTGCGTCGTCGTGAGGCCTGTGTGGCACACGACCCGGGGTTCGGCGGGCCGGCGGCGACTCAGACGAAGCCGAACAGCGGCGGGAACGCGACGACCACGACGGCCGCCCACACCGCGTAGACCGGCAGGAACCGGGTCTGCCACCGCACGAGCGCGTCGAGCGGGCGACGGCGCAGGAACCGCGCCGCGAGCACCGCCGAGCCGACGAGGTGCACGAGCAGCAGGAGGTTGAGCCCCAGCGCCGCCGCCTTGTTGGGGCTCACGCCGAACTCGGCGATGCGCGTGAGCATCGCGGTGAGCGCGACCGCGTCGACCGCGAGCGCAGCGACGACGAGGACGAGCTGGAGGCCGTCGAACAGCGTCGGCGGGGCGAGCGGGTCGCGCGCGGAGACCGAGTACAGCAGCAGGCACAGCACGAGCACGAGGATCGCGTCCATGAGGATGAGCAGCTCGCGGTCCACCGCGGCGAGGTCGCCCGCGGTCGCGAGGACGGCGAACAGCGCGACGAGCATGACGACGGTGAGCGGCGTGAACACCTTGGTGAGCACGGGGGCGATGTTCTCGACGACGTTCTGCTTCGCCTCGACGAGCCACGCCGCGACGACGAGCGCGCCGGGCACGCAGAACGGGAGGATCCAGTCCTCGAGCCAGGGCTCGAGATCGACGTCGGCGAGCGAGAAGACGCCCAGCGTGAGGCCGATCAGCACGCCACCGCCGAGGGCGAGGAGCGTGAAGTACACGGCCAGCTCGCCCGTGAAGCGGGCGAAGTCCATGCGCCCGGCGTCCGAACGCCAGCGCCCGGCGACGTAGGCGACGCCCACGAGCGCCCACAGGACGACCGGGGCGTGGATCGCGGCGAGCACCTCCGTCGACCCGATCGGCGCGAACGGGTAGGCGTTGAGCGCGACCGCGAGCACCACGAACGGGACGAGCAGCGTCAGGCCGTCCTGCCACGTGAGGCGCCGCTTCCACGCGAAGTAGCCCGCGAGGAAGGGGAAAACGAGGAGCCCGACGTTGCGCAGCAGGACCTCCTCGGCCGGCACGAGCTCGGTCGCGACCTTGACCGCGACGCCCGCTCCGACGGCGAGGGCGAGCACGACGACGAGCTCGCGCCACGTCCGCGTGCCGTCCTCGGGCGCAGGGCGGACGAGGACGAGCTGCTTCCACAGCCGATCCGAGTGCTCGCGGGCGAACTCGCGCGACACCGCGTCGAGGTCGCCCATGCGCTTCACGGCGACGAGGAAGGCCTCCTCGTCGTCGAGGCCGGTGGCACGCAGGTCCTCGACGCGCTCGCGCAGGTGGTCCTCCATCTCGTCGACGTCGGCCGCCGAGATGGCCTCGCGGCGTCGCACGTAGCCGCGCCACTGGTCGATCTGGATCTCGAGCGCGGCGTGCGGCCCTGCCGTCGGGGAGGCCATCAGGCCCACCCCTCCGCGAGGCGGGGCGGCAGGCCCGGCTGCTCCTGCGCCGTCCGCCACACCTGGGCGAGCGCGTCGGCGACGACACCCCACTGGTGCTGCCGCTCGGCGAGCGCCGCGCGGCCCGCCGGGGTGATGGCGTAGTGCTTGCGCCGCCGCCCGACGTCGGAGGTGCCCCACGACGCCTCGACGTGCCCGAGTCGCTCGAGGCGGTGCAGCAGGGGGTAGAGCATCCCGTCGGTCCACTGCATGCGGCCGTCCGAGAGCTCGTCGACGCGCTTGAGGATCGCATAGCCGTACGACTCGCCCTCGCTGAGGATGCCGAGCACGAGCGGGGTGGCCGAGGCGGCCACCAGGTCCTTGTCGATGCGCACGCGCGCCTCCCCTATACCTCGGTGATCTAGGGTCCGTACCCTAGCAGCACGAGGCGTAGAGGTGCGAGGGTGCATATCCGCGCGCGACGCCGTGCGCACGCGTCGCGACCCCCGGCCGCTGGTGCGGTCGGGGGTCGCGGCGCGCCGACGCGGCGTCGACGGCTCGTCAGCCGGCGTAGGTCTCCAGTTCGGCGATGCGCGGCGTCCCCGTCGCGCTCGTGATCTCGAGGTCGATCTTGCGCAGGGACGTCGCGGGGAACGTCACGGTCCCCGGCGAGCCGCTCCCGCTCCGCAGGACGGCGCCCGTGTCGTGGTCCACCACACGCCACGACCCGATGGCCCCGCCGCCGGACGCCTCGCGGACGACGACGCGCGACACCGTGGTGTCCGAGCCCCACTTGACCGAGACCCGCCCCGTGGAGCCGGCCGGCGACCAGTAGGTGCTCGTGTCCCCGTCCCGCACGTCCCCGTAGCTCGTCCCGCTCGCCTTGCTCGAGCCGTCGCTGCCGGCCCCGAGGCTGAGGTTCGTCCCACCCGGCTCCGGGTCGGGCTCGGGCTCGGGCTCGGGGTCAGGTTCGGGCTCCGGGTCCGGCTCCGGGTCGGGGTCGGGGCCGGGTCCCGGCCCGGGGTCGGGGTCCTGCGGCGTGCACGAGCCGTCGGAGGTCCGCAGACCCGTGTCCGCCCCCGCCGTCCGGCTGACGACGTCCGGCACGCAGCTCGCGGCGTCGGGCGAGTACGCGTAGGGGATCGCGACCGTCGTCGTCGACGTCGGGTTCGGCCCGGCGGGCCGGTCGTCGCCGCTCGGGCTCGACCACGTCACGTCGTCGAAGATGTTCCCGGCGACCTGCCAGTACCCGGCCTGGTCGGTGTAGAAGGTGCCGAGCACGTCCTTGGAGTCCTCGAAGTAGTTGTTCTCCACCTTCGCCCGGGCGCCGGCGCGCGAGTTGATGCCCGACTCGTTGAGCCTCACGTAGTGGTTGTTGTAGATGTGCGCGATGCCGCCGCGCAGCAGCGGTGCGCGCGAGTCGATGTTCTCGTACAGGTTGTGGTGGAACGTGACGAAGCCGTTCGAGCGGTCGCTCTCGCTCGACCCGATGAGGCCGCCGCGACCCGAGTTGCGCAGGACGCTGTAGGACAGCGTCACGTACTGGACACCGGCCTTCATGTCGAACAGGCCGTCGTAGCCCTCGGACTCGCCACCGGACGCCTCGAGCGTCACGTGGTCGACCCAGACGTTGCGGACGTCGCTCTCCATGCCGATCGCGTCGCCGCCGTTGGACGTCGGCGAGCCCGACTTCTTGACGTTCCTGACCGTCACGTTCTGGATGATGATGTTGCTGGCCTCGCGGATGTGGATGCCCAGCTGGTCGAACGTCGCTCCGCTGCCGACGCCGACGATCGTCACGTTGCTGACCTGCTTGATCTCGATGACGCCGGCCGCGGTGTTGCAGCTGTCGCCCGAGACCTTGCTCGTGTTCCCGTGGTCGATGGTGCCCTCGACCTCGATCGTGATCGGGGTGTCGCTGCTGGCGCGGTTGCACAGGGCCGCGTGGATCTGCGTCCCGGTCGTGGCCCGCACGGTCTGGCCGCCGGCGCCACCGGTGGTACCGCCGTTCTGCGTGGCGTAGCCCGTGGGGCTCCCCGTCACGGCCACGGCGGTGGTGGCCGTCATGGCGGTCGCTCCCAGGGCTGCCGTCAGTGAGATCGCGGCCCCCGCCGCGACGAGCCGTCGTACGGCTGGTCGTCTCATCGTGCCTCTCCTTCGTCATCGAATCGGGGCAGTGCTGCGCTGCGTGCCGCGTCAGGGCCCTGGCGCGGCACGACGGTGGATCCGACCCGAGGCCCGCACCCCGCATCATCGCGAGGAGCGCTCGGGTAACCGGTTTCCCGATACTAGGGAACCGGTTTCCCGAGCGCAACCCTCAGGCGCGCGGCGCCGCCGGGCGAGGCACACCTGGTTGCGAGCGGCTCGAACGCGACCAGAGTGAGGACGTCAGCACGAAGCCGCGGACGGACCGTCCGCCGTCGAGAGGAGAACCGGATGACCGTGCCGGTGAACGACGACCAGGGGCCGATCGCCGCCGCCCACGCGGGCATGACGGTCGTGGACAGCAGCGGGGAGGAGGTCGGCACCGTGGAGGACGTGCGCATGGGCGACGGCGGCGTGACCACCGGGAGCCAGCCGCAGGACCGCGGCGCCGTCGACGACCTCATCGGTGCCGTGCGCGACGCCGTCACGACCGGCGACGGTCTCCCCGAGGCCGAGCGGGCGCGCCTGGAGCGCGCGGGCTACCTGCGGATCGACGGCGCGGGCTTCCTCAGCGGCAACCGGTACGCGTCCGCGGACCAGCTCGCGGCCGTGGAGGGCGACGTCGTGCGGCTCAACGTGCCGGGCGCCGATCTCGTCGGCTGAGGCTACATACCGCCTGACCGCGTTCCTCGCACGTCGAGGCTTACCGAATCGCCCCAGCTCGTCGTAGTGTTCTGCGTCGTGAACGTCTACGTCGTGCTGTCGCGCAGCCGGACCGTGCTGTCCCGGACGATCGCCCTGGCGACGCGCGACGAGTTCACGCACGCGTCCCTCGCGCTCGATCCCGGGCTCGAGCTCATGTTCAGCTTCGGGCGGCGGCGCGCGGGCAACCCGTTCGTCGGGTGCTTCCGCCGCGAGCGTTTCGACGACGGGCTGTACCGCGGCATGGACACCGTCCCGGGCGTCGTCGTCGAGATCCCGGTGACACCGGCGCAGCACGAGGCCGTGTGCACCCGGATCAGCGAGTTCCTGCTCGACTCGCACGCCTACTCCTACAACGCCTCCGGCCTGGTGAACGTGCTCATCGGACGGGGCGCGGCAGACGACACGCGGTTCTTCTGCTCGGAGTTCGTCTACCACGTGCTCCAGGGCGCCGGGGTCTGCGACCTCGGCGTCGAGCGCTGGCAGGTGCGCCCGCAGATGCTCGCCGAGCTGCCCGGCGAGGTGGTCTTCCGCGGCGACCTCAAGGCGTACGCCGCCCGGCACCGTCCCGGGGGTATGCGTGCGGGCCTGACGGTCGACGGCGCAGGTCTGCGGCTGCTGGCCTGAGACGCTCCGCGTCCGACAGGATGTCGATGCCGACCACCCGGCCGCCACGCACCGTGAACGCCAGCACGGAGTAGACCGTCCCGTCGTCGAGCACGGTCACCAGGCCCGGTGACCCGTCGACGAGCGCGAGGCGCGAGTACCGCGCGGTCCCGAAGTGCGCCCGCGCCTGCGCGGCCACGTCGCGCGCGCCCCGCAGCAGCCGCGACAGCTCTCCCGGGCCGCGGTCGACGCGCACCGTGACGTCCGGGTCGAGCAGCGCGAGCAGGGCATCGAAGTCCCCGGCCTGCGACGCGGCGAGATAGGCGGACACGACCTCCCGGCGGCGCGCGACGTCGTCCTGCGCGGGCACCGCGTCGCGCACCTTGCGCCGCGCCCGGCTCGCGAGCTGCCGCGTCGCGGCGGGCGACCGGTCGACGATGGCGGCGACGTCCTCGAACGGGACCGAGAACTGGTCGTGCAGCACGAACGCGACGCGCTCCGCGGGGGACAGCGTGTCCAGCACGACGAGCAGCGCGACCCCGACCCGGTCCGACTCGACCGCCCGCCCCTCGGGATCCGCCTCCGGGTCGTCGAGGGGCGACACGAGGAGGTCGGGCACGTGCGCGTCCCAGGAGGTCTCCCGGCGCGTGGAGCGTGACCGCAGCAGGTTCAGCGCGACCCGTGCGACCACCGTCGTGAGCCAGCCCCCGAGGTTCTCGACGCCGGCCGTGCCGGCCGCGTGCGCCCGCACCCACGCCTCCTGGACCGCGTCGTCCGCGTCCGCCAGGGAACCCAGGACGCGGTACGCGACCGAGCGCAGGTGGGGCCGCAGACTCTCGAACTGCTCCGCCGTGAGCTGGTCCGTGCTCACCGGTCACACTCCTTCGCCGGGCCGTGTCAGAGAGGTGACAGCACGCGCTGCCGGGGCCCACGCAAGCACGGACCGCCGACACCGGCCGCGCGCCGACCGACGCACCAGGAGCCCGCATGACCTCCCTGACCTCGACCGACACCCTCGCGCGCGGCCTGACCGGGCGCCTCCTGCTCCGCGGCGACGACGGGTTCGACCGTGCCGCGACCCCGTGGAACCTCGCCGTCCGGCAGCCCGTCGCAGCCGTGGTGGAGGCGGCGGACCCCGACGACGTCGCCGCCGCCGTGCGCTGGGCGCGGTCCGCCGGCCTCGCCGTCGCCCCGCAGTCGACCGGTCACGGCGCGTCCGGCGACGTCGAGGGCGCCGTGCTGCTGCGCACGGGCGCGCTGGACGACGTCGCCGTGGACCCGGAGCGCCGCGTCGCACGGGTCGGCGCCGGCGCGTCCTGGGGCGCGGTGCAGGCAGCCACCGCGCCGCACGGCCTGACCACGCTGCTCGGCAGCGCCCCGGGCGTGGGCGCCGTCGGCTACACGCTCGGCGGCGGGCTCGGCTGGTTCGGCCGCGCCCACGGCCTCGCGGCCGACCACGTGCGGTCGTTCGACGTGGTCGACGCCGCGGGCGGCCGCGCGACCGTCACGGCGGAGTCCGACCCCGACCTGTTCTGGGCGCTGCGCGGCGGGGGCGGGGACCTCGCCGTGGTGACCGCGATGGAGGTCGACCTCGAGCCGGTGCCGGCATTCTCCGGCGGCCGTCTGGCCTGGCCCGCGGAGCGTGCGCTCGAGGTGCTCGACGTCTTCCGCGCCGTGACCGCGACCGCCCCCGACGCCCTCAGCCTCTGGCTCAGCCGGGTCGAGGCGCCGGGCGCGCCGGCCGTGGTCGTCGTGCACGCGGCGTACCTCGGCGACGCCGACGGCGCGCGCGACCTCCTGCGGCCGTTCGCCGCCGTGCCGGGCGTGCTGGGTCCGGGGCTCGGCGCCGCGATCGGGCCCGTCGGCCTCGCCGACGTCGGGGACATCACCGCGGACCCGACCGACCCGGCCGCCGGCAGGTCGCGCGCCGAGCTCCTGGCCCGGGTCGACGACGAAGCGGTGGACCGGCTGTTCACGTCGCCGACCGCACCGCTGCTCGTGCTCCAGCTGCGGCACCTCGGCGGCGCGCTCGCCTCGCCGGGGGACGACGCGGGCGCGCTCGGAGCGATCACCGAGCCCTACCTGCTGTACGGGTTCGGTCTGGCGTTCGAGCCCGGTCTCGCGACCGCCGTCGGGAACCGGCTCGCGGAGCTGCCGACCGAGCTGCGCGGCCTCGCCACCGGCCGCAAGCCGGCCACGTTCCTGTCTCCCGGCGAGAGCGCGTCTGCCGCGTACGACGAGGGAGCCCTCGCCCGCCTCCGGGACCTCAAGCGGTCGCGCGACCCGCGGGGTACGGTCCGCGGGAGCTACCCGCTGCTCGGCTGACGCGCGCCGCGACGGCAGCGCACAGGGCTACGGTCCCTGCAGGACCCCGGTGGGGACGACGAAGACCTCCGGCACGACGTCGGCCGGCATCTCGCCGAAGGTGTGCGCGACGAACTGCGCCGTCGCACCAGGCGCGACGACCTCGTAGATCCCGGACGTGGCCACGTGGACGATGGCGCCGCCCGGGTCACGGAGCACGGCGATCACCTCGGGGTCCCTCTGCTCCTGCGTGAAGCGCGAGACGGCGCTGCCGACGACGGCCGGCCGGCCCTCACCGTCGGTGGACACCTCCGCGTGCTGGACCTCAAAGAAGCCCACCGACCCCGGGTCGACGATCGTGGCCGTCTCCGGGACCTGGACGGTGATCGTCTGCGCCCCGAGCCCCGTGAGGTCGCGGAAGCTGCCGACGAGCGCGGCACGCCCTCCCGGCGCGACGGTGGAGTACGTGGTGCCCGTGTCCAGCACGGTGCCGTCGGCAGTGACGGCCTGGACGTCGAAGGCGTCGGAGAAGTAGGCGAGCTCGTCCGACGGGTTCTCGACGACGGCGACGTACGTCCACTGGCCCGTCCCGTCGGGCCAGGCCTGTCCTTCGACTACCCGCAGCTCCTCGTGAGGCTCGGGAGCCCGCGCGTCGGGGGCGGCATCGCCCTCCGCACCTCCCGTCACCGGAGCGGCCGGGCTCTCGGCACCCGGACCCGGGGTCCCGGTCGTAACGCTCTCCCCCGAAGCCTCCGGTGCCTCCGTGCTGCAGGCGACCGACCCGAGGGCCACTCCCGCCAGCGCCGCGAGACCGATGATGATCCGCCCAGCCCGCCTCATACGACGCCCGCCCTCTCCCGGCTGTTGATGTGCCGGAGGCTACTGCATCCTGGGGAAACGACGAGACCCCCGGTCGGATCAACCGACCGGGGGTCTCGGGACGGGCGTCCCCGCATGGACATCCTCACGTGCGCGAGGGGGGAGTTGAACCCCCACGCCCTTTCGGGCACACGGACCTGAACCGTGCGCGTCTGCCTATTCCGCCACTCGCGCGTGCCGCAGAAGACTAGCACGCGCGACGGTCCGCGCCGGAACCACCGTCGGCACCACCGCCCACCGCACGCACCGGTGAGACCGCGCGTGCCCGACGTTCACACCCTCCGCCCCGAAAGCGCCAGATCCGTCCCGGAATCTCGCGACGTTTCGGGCCGGGGCCGCAGACGCGGTCGATACGATCTAGGTAGTGTGCCTGGACGTGGGTCGCCGACCTGCGCAGGCAGTCACGCCGCGCGAGCGGCGCCGAGCAGCACGCACCGGGAGGAGGTGGCATGGGAGTCCTGGACCGCTTCGAGAAGGGCGTGGAGCGCGTCGTCAACAACGCGTTCGCCAAGGTCGGGCGCAGCGAGGTCAAGCCTGTCGAGCTCGCCAGCGCGCTGCGCCGTGAGGTCGACGACCGCGCCGCCGTCGTGGACCGCGAGCGCACGGTCGTGCCGAACGAGTTCACGATCGAACTCTCGGTCGACGACTTCGCCCAGGTCGAGGGGTGGGGCGCGGAGACGCTCGCCGACGAGCTGGCGTCGAACGTCACCCAGTACGCCGCGTCGCAGCACTACGCGTTCGTCGGCCCGGTGAGCGTGAGCTTCGAGCAGGACGACTCGCTCGACACCGGCCGGTTCCAGCTCCGCTCGGCAAGCGTGCGCGGCAACGTGGCGCCCGCGACGTCGGCGTCCCCGAGCACGCGCCACCCGCTCGTCGACATCGACGGCCAGCGCTACCTGCTGACCGGGCCCGTCACGGTGATCGGGCGCGGCTCGGAGGCCGACATCGTCGTCGACGACCCGGGCGTCTCGCGTCGCCACCTGGAGATCCGCGTGACGCCCGACGGCGTCATCGCGTCCGACCTCGGCTCGACCAACGGCCTGTTCGTCGAGGGCCACCAGGTCCCGGCCGCGACGCTCCTGGACGGGAACTCCCTGACCATCGGCCGCACCCGCATCATGTTCTGGACCGGCGCGTCCGACGACGAGGAGTGGTGATCCGGCCGCGATGACCGATCTCACGTTCACCCTGCTGCGGCTGGGCTACCTGGTGCTGCTCTGGGTGTTCGTGCTCTCCGCGATCGGGGTGCTGCGCCGCGACCTCTACGGCACGAAGATCACGCCGCGGCGCGGCAAGCGGTCCCCGAAGGCCGAGCAGGCGCCCGCGGCGCCGGCGCAGTCCGGCGCCGCGGCCCCTGAGCCGCCGCGCGCGTCGTCGGGGCCGAACCGGCTCGTCGTCACCGCTGGTCCGCTGCGCGGCACGACGGTGCCGCTGACGACGTCGTCCATCCTCATCGGCCGCGCGCCGAGCTGCACCCTCGTGCTCGACGACGACTACTCCTCGTCGCGCCACGCGCGGATCTTCCCCCAGCACGGCAGCTGGTTCGTCGAGGACCTCGGGTCCACGAACGGCACGTACGTCGAGGAGCAGCGCATCTCCCAGGTCACCCCTCTCGGCCCGGGCACGCGCGTGCGCATCGGCCAGTCCGTCGTCGAGCTGCAGAGGTAGCCGGTCGTGAACATCGCCCTGCGCTACGCCGCGCGCTCCGACGTCGGGCTCGTGCGGTCCAACAACCAGGACTCCGGGTACGCCGGTCCGCACCTGCTCGTCGTGGCCGACGGCATGGGCGGCCATGCCGGTGGTGACGTGGCGTCCTCCATCGCCGTCGCCGCGCTCGCGCCGCTCGACGGCGAGTCCCACGGCCCGGACGACGCCCTCGCCGAGCTCGAGCAGTCCATCGACCACGCACGCCAGGACCTCGTCGAGCGCAGCGTCTCCGACCCCGAGCTCGTCGGCATGGGCACGACCGTCACCGCGATCCTGCGCGCCGGCAACAAGCTCGCGATGGCCCACCTCGGCGACTCGCGCGCCTACCTGCTGCGCGACGGCGAGCTGAACCAGGCCACGACCGACCACACGTTCGTCCAGCACCTCGTCGACACGGGGCGCATCTCCGCCGACGAGGCCGAGACGCACCCGCAGCGCAACGTCGTGATGCGCGTCCTCGGCGACTTCGACATCGACCTCACCCCCGACATGTCGGTGCGCGAGGCCAAGCCGGGCGACCGGTGGCTGCTGTGCTCCGACGGCCTCTCCGGGTTCGTGTCCCACGAGACGCTCGAGCAGACCCTCCTCGACACGCCCGACGTCGACGAGTGCGCGGACCGGCTGCTCCAGCTCGCGCTGCGTGCCGGCAGCACGGACAACGTCACGGTCGTCGTCGCGGACGTCGTCGACGTCGACGCGCTGCCCGACGGCGGTGCGCCCACCACGCGCGCGGAGATCGTCGGTTCGGCCGCCGTCGACCGCGACGCCCCGAGCGCGGCGTCGGACTCCCCGGCGGCCCGGGCGGCGGCGCTCGGCGCGGCGACGGAACCCGACGACGACGCCACGGACGCCGGTACGTCAGGTGGTGACGGCGACGACGACGTGCGTCCTGGGCGCGCACCCCGCCGGTGGGTGACGGTCGTCGCGGTGGCACTCGTCGTCGTCGGCCTCGGGGTCGCGGTGTGGGCGGGCTACCGCTGGACGCAGGCCCAGTACTACGTCGGCGTGGCCGACGGCCAGGTCGCCGTTTTCCGGGGCATCCCCGAGAGCGCCGGCCCCGTGACGCTCTCGACGCCCGTCGAGCTCACCGGGACGCGCGTCGAGGACCTGCCCGGCTACGTCGTCGACCGGCTCGAGACCACCATCCCCGCGCAGTCCCTCGTCGACGCGCGGGCGCGCGCCGACCGCCTCGTCGCCGAGGTCGCCGCCGACGAGGGCGGCCAGGACGCGACGACCGGCACGACGGACGCACCCGGCGACACCACGAACGACGAGGGCTCCGACAGCTCGCCCGGTCCCACCCCGACCGTCACGACCACCGGCACGGGCGCCTGATGGCGACGGTGGAGACCACCGACGTGCGCCGGGGCCGCGGCGTCGAGCTCGTGCTGCTCGTCGTGGCCCTCGCGCTGGGGATCGGGGCGTACGCCCTGGTGGGGCTGCAGCTCACGGGCGAGCTCCCCGGCAGGTTCTACCTCTACTCGGGCGGCATGGTCGTGCTCGCGGGAGCGGCCCACGTGCTCCTGCGCCTGCGCGCGCCGTTCGCCGACCCCGTCATCCTGCCGGTCGCCGTCGCGCTCAACGGCATCGGCCTCGCGATGATCTTCCGGCTCGACCTGGGCTCCCAGCTCACGGGCGGCTCGCAGGACCTCGCGCCGCGCCAGCTCCAGTGGACGGCGCTCGGGATGGTGTGCGCGTTCCTCGTGGTGTGGTTCCTGCGCGACCACCGCACGCTGCGCCGCTACACGTACACGGCGATGATCGCCGGCATCGTGCTCGTGGCGCTGCCCCTCGTCCCGGGGCTGGGCACGCGGATCAACGGCGCGCAGATCTGGATCAGCGTCGGCGGGTTCTCGCTCCAGCCCGCGGAGTTCGCGAAGATCGCGTTCGCCGTCTTCTTCGCCGGCTACCTCGTGACCAACCGGGACACGCTCGCGCTCGCCGGACCCAAGGTGCTCGGGCTCCAGCTGCCCCGCCTGCGCGACCTCGGCCCCATCATCATCGTCTGGCTCGTGTCGCTCGCGATCCTCGTGTTCGAACGCGACCTCGGGACGTCGCTGCTGTTCTTCGGCCTGTTCGTCGCGATGCTCTACATCGCCACCGAGCGCGTGAGCTGGGTCGTCATCGGCCTGCTGCTCTTCGCCGGGGGCGCCGTCCTCGCGGCGACGACCTTCGGCCACGTCCAGGCACGCGTCGACGTGTGGCTCACGCCGTTCGCGCCCGAGATCTTCGACCGCGACCCGGGCGGCTCCGGCCAGCTCGTCCGTGGCCTGTACGGCATGGCGAACGGCGGGCTCTTCGGCACCGGTCTCGGCGAGGGCTACCCGCGCCTCGTGCCGTACGCGTTCTCCGACTTCATCTACGCCTCGCTCGGCGAGGAGCTCGGGCTCACCGGTCTGCTCGGCATCCTGCTGTGCTACCTCGTGCTCGTGGAGCGCGGCCTGCGCACCGCCGTCGGCGTGCGCGACGGCTTCGGCAAGCTCCTCGCGGGCGGCCTCGCGTTCGTCATGGCGTGGCAGCTGTTCGTCGTCGTCGGCGGCATCACGCGCATCATCCCGCTCACCGGCCTGACCATGCCGTTCGTCGCGCAGGGCGGCTCGTCGCTGCTCGCGAACTGGCTCGTCGTCGGCCTGCTCCTGCGCATCAGCGACGACGCCCGCCGGCCCTCGTCGCTGCCGGTGCGCGGCCAGGTCGCCGCCGGCGGCGTGCGCGCGCGCACCGACAGCGACCCCGTCCCGGTCGTCGCCGGCACCGGGGCGATCCCCGTCGGCGCAGCGCCCGACGACGCCCCCACCACGGTCGGCGGCGTCCACGCGCCGGTGCCGGGTCCCGAGGACCCGCACCCCGTCCCGGACGACTCGCGCACGGAGGTCGTCCGACGACCGCTCGACGGCGACGACCCGCGCGGAGGTGCCCGGTGAACGTCCCCCTGCGCCGCGTCGCGAGCGTCGTGCTCGTCATGTTCCTCGCGCTCATGGTCTCGACCACCTACATCCAGGTCTTCCAGGCCGAGCAGCTCAACACCGACCCGCGCAACGTGCGCACGATCTACCGCGAGTACGGCAACTTCCGCGGGCCGATCGTCGTCGGCGGGGAGGCGGTCGCGTCGTCGTCGCCCGTCGACGACCCCTTCGGGTTCCAGCGCGCCTACGCGAACGGTCCGCTCTACGCGCCCGTGACGGGGTACTTCTCCGTGGTCAACGGCACGTCGGAGATCGAGCGGGCCGAGAACGAGTTCCTCAACGGCGAGGCGAGCTCGCTGTGGCTCGAGCGCCTGAGCGCCCTCTTCACCGGCGAGCAGCCGCAGGGTGCCTCCGTCGAGCTGACCATCGACCCGGCCGCGCAGCAGGCCGCGTGGGACGCGCTCGGCGACCAGCGCGGCGCCGTCGTCGCGCTCGAGCCGAGCACGGGCCGCGTGCTCGCCCTCGTCTCGAAGCCCAGCTTCGACCCGAATGCGCTCGCCTCGCACGACACCGCCGCGGCGAGCGCGGCGTTCCAGGAGCTGACGAACGCCGACGGCAACCCGATGAGCAACCGGGCGATCCGCGGCAACACGTACCCGCCGGGATCGACGTTCAAGCTCGTCACGGCGGCCGCCGCGATCGAGAGCGGGCAGTACACGGCGGAGTCCGTCGTCCCCGCACCGGACACCTACCAGCTCCCGCAGTCGTCTTCGGTGATGGAGAACTTCGGCGGCACCCGCTGCTCGCCGACCGGCGAGATGACCCTGGCGGACGCGCTACGGATTTCGTGCAACACCGCGTTCGCCGACCTCGGCGTGACGCTCGGCGACGACGTCCTTCGGGAGCAGGCCCAGGCGTTCGGGTTCGACGACGGCGGTCTCCAGATCCCCATGGACGTCACGGCCAGCCACTTCCCGACGAACGACACGGACGAGTCCTCGCCGCCGCGCACGGCCCTCGCCGCCATCGGCCAGGGTGACGTGAAGGCGACGCCGCTCCAGATGGCGATGGTCTCCGCCGCGATCGCGAACGACGGCGTCCTCATGGAGCCGTACACCGTCGAGACGATCCGCGACTCCGACCTCGACGTGATCCAGCAGACGGAGCCGCAGCGCCTCGGCACGCCCGTCTCGCCGTCCACCGCGGACCAGCTCACGCAGATGATGGTCGGCGTCGTGCAGAACGGCTCCGGCACCGCGGCGCAGATGTCGGGCGTCCAGGTGGCCGGCAAGACGGGCACCGCGGAGACCGGCACGGACGCCGCACCGCACGCGTGGTTCACGAGCTTCGCCCCTGCGGACGACCCGCAGGTCGCGGTCGCCGTCATCGTGGAGAACGGCGGGTCGATGGGCAGCGAGGCCACCGGCGGCGCGGTCGCCGCGCCGATCGCGCGCGCCGTCATGGAGGCGGTGATCAACCGATGAAGCCCGCGCGCGGGCTGCGGCTCGGCAACCGGTACCACCTCGTGCGGCGCATCGCCGTCGGCGGCATGGGAGAGGTCTGGGTCGCGTCCGACGACGCGCTGGGCCGCGAGGTCGCGGTCAAGGTGCTGCGCTCGGAGTACGCCGGCAACGAGGACTTCCTCAACCGCCTGCGCACCGAGGCCCGCAACAGCGCCGCGCTGTCGCACCCGAACATCGCGCAGATGTACGACTACGGCGAGCAGGAGCGCTCTGGGTACCTCGTCATGGAGCTCGTCGTGGGCGAGCCGATGGCCGACCTGCTCGAGCGCGAGCCCGTCCTCCCGCCGATGCGGCTCCTGCCGATCCTGTCCCAGACGGCGCGCGCGCTGCACGCCGCGCACGTGGCGGGCGTCGTGCACCGCGACGTCAAGCCGGGCAACATCCTCATCGACCGCGCCGGCGTCGTGAAGATCACCGACTTCGGCGTCTCGTTGGCGGCCAACCAGGTACCGATGACGGCGACCGGGATGGTCATGGGCACGGCGCAGTACCTCTCGCCCGAGCAGGCCGTGGGGCAGGCCGCGACGGGCGCGTCCGACGTCTACGCGCTCGGGATCGTCGCGTACGAGTCGGTCGTCGGGAACCGTCCCTTCACCGGGTCGACGCCGGTGGACATCGCCGTCGCGCACGTCAACGAGCCGGTGCCCGCGCTCCCGTCGTCCGTGGACCCCGAGCTCGCCGGGCTCATCATGGCGATGCTCGCGAAGGAGCCGACCGCACGGCCCCGCACGGCCGCCGCCCTGGCGCAGGCACTCGACGAGATCGCCGGCCGCCTCGCGTCCGACCCCTGGTCCGCGCGCGTCGCCGCGCCCACGCGCCGTGCACGGCGAGCGCGGCCGGAGTCCGAGCCCGACGACACACCCCCCGCACCCGAGCCGGAGCCGCGGCACGACCCGCAGGACGTCGCGCCCGTCATCACCCCCATCGTCATCCCCACGACGGTGCGGGAGAACGACGAGACGCCGGACCCGTCGGCGACGCGGCGGCCCGCCGGAGGTCCCGCGCTGCCCTGGGAGCGTCCCTCCGCTCACGACCCCGCCCACGACACCGCGCACGAGGCCGCCCCGTCCAGCGACGACGCCCTCCCGCGCGCCTACCCGCCGCGGCGCGAGATGCACGGCGCGACGCGGGGACGTCGTCCTGCCGGCCAGCGCGTCGCCGGACGACCGGCGACGACCACGCCCGCCGGTGCCCCCTCGACGCGTGCCGAGATGCGCCGCCAGGCGCAGGAGTCGCCCGCCCGGCCGGCGGGCGGGCGCCGCACCTCGACCACGACCGGGCAGCGGCTGGGCGGGATCCCGCGGGGGATGACGTGGCCGCTCGTGGCGCTGCTCGGACTGCTGCTCGTGGTGCTCGTCGCCACCATCGTCACCGGCGGCGGCGGGGCCGACGACTCCGCCGGCACCACCGCTCCCGCGCTCGCCGCGGCGGTCGGCGCGGTGACCAGGACGGTCGGGTGACATCGTGACGACATCGTTGCCTGCACCGCCCGCCGGAACCCCCGCGGGTGGGATGATTGCGCCAGATGTGCCGCGCGCGGACGCGCCCGCGGCTCCGACGACTCCGAAGGACGAATGAGTGGTGGACAACGCTCCCCGAGTGCTTGCCGGACGCTACGAGGTCGGTGAGCTCATCGGCCGCGGCGGCATGGCCGAGGTGCACATCGGGCACGACACCCGGCTCGGCCGGACCGTCGCCGTGAAGATCCTGCGCTCGGACCTCGCCCGCGACCCGTCGTTCCTCGCCCGCTTCCGCCGCGAGGCGCAGGCCGCCGCCTCGCTCAACCACCCCGCGATCGTCGCCGTGTACGACACGGGCGAGGACGTGCACACCGACACGCAGGGCGCGTCGGTGCACGTGCCGTTCATCGTCATGGAGTACGTCGAGGGCCACACCGTCCGCGACATCCTCCGCGACGGCCAGGCCGTGCCCATCGACGAGGCGGTCGAGATCACCGCGGGCGTGCTCGCGGCGCTCGAGTACTCCCACCACGCGGGCATCGTGCACCGCGACATCAAGCCGGCGAACGTGATGATCACGCCCACGGGCGCGGTCAAGGTCATGGACTTCGGCATCGCGCGCGCCGTCGCGGACTCCGCGGCCACCATGACGCAGACGCAGGCCGTGATCGGCACCGCGCAGTACCTGTCGCCCGAGCAGGCGCGCGGCGAGACCGTCGACGCCCGCAGCGACCTCTACTCGACCGGCTGCCTGCTGTACGAGCTCCTCACGGGGCGTCCGCCCTTCATCGGCGACTCGCCCGTCGCCGTCGCGTACCAGCACGTGCGCGAGGCCCCCGCGACGCCGAGCGCCGTCGCGCCGGACGTCCCCGACGTGCTGGACCGCATCACGCTCAACGCGCTCGCCAAGGACCGCACCGACCGCTACTCGAGCGCGGCCGAGTTCCGCGCCGACCTGGAGAACGCGGTGCGCGGCGGGTCCGTCACCGCGCCGGCGCTGGGCGTCGCGGCCGCTGCTGCCGGTCTCGGCGCCGGTGTCGCGGCCGCCGACATGCGGCCGACCATGGTCGAGTCCGCCACCCAGGTCATGAGCCCGACCGGTGCGCCCCCGTCGCCCTGGGCGACCGCGGCGGCACCCGCCGTCCCGTCCGACGGCGGCGCCCCCGGCGAGCCGGAGGAGGAGAAGAAGAGCCGCAAGGGACTCATGTGGACCCTCATCGCGGTGGGCGTGCTCGCCGTCGCGGCCATCGTCACGCTCTTCCTGCTCAACCGTCCGCCGGCGGAACCGGACACCGTCACGGTGCCCACCGTGCAGCAGGGGATGACCGAGGAGGAGGCGCAAGCGCTCTTCGAGGGCGTCGACCTCGAGTTCAACCCGCTGCTCGAGCAGAGCGACTCGATCCCCGAGGGTCAGTTCATCCGCCAGAGCCCCGCGGGCGGTGACGAGGTCGAGCCCGGCGAGACGGTCGACGTGTTCTTCTCGACCGGCCCGGACAGCGTCGAGGTCCCGGACGTCACGGGCAGCACGCAGGACGAGGCGCGCCAGGCGCTCGAGGCCGCCGGTCTCCAGGTCGGCACCGTCACGCCCGAGGAGTCCGCCACCGTGCCCGAGGGCGACGTGACGAAGACCGAGCCCGCTGCGGGGCAGGCGGTGGCGTCCGGCTCGGCGGTCACGCTGTTCATCTCCAACGGGCTCGTGCCGCTCCCCGACCTCACGTCCATGAACCGCCAGGAGGCCGAGCAGACCGTCCGCGACCTCGGGCTCAACCCGGTGATCGAGGAGACCGAGTCGGACGAGGCCGAGGGGTCCGTGCTGTCGCAGCGCCCCAACGCGGGCAGCGTGCCGCAGGGCTCCGACGTGACGATCGAGGTCGCGATCCCGCGCGAGGCGGAGACCACCCGGGTCCCGAACAACCTGGCGGGCATGACGGAGGACCAGGCTCGCGAGGCTCTCGGTGGCGCCGGGTTGAACCCGGGCCAGCGGCAGACGCAGGCGTCCGACCAGTGGCCGGCCGGCACCGTCATCGGCTCCGACCCGGGCGGTGGCACCGAGGTCGAGGTCGGCACCGACGTGTCGCTCATCGTCTCGACGGGTCCCGGGCCGGGCAACGGCAACGGCAACGGCAGCGGTGAGGGCGACGAGGGCGCTCCGGGCAACGAGAACAACAACGGCGGTGGCAACGGCAACGGCAACGGCAGCCCCTGACGTCGCCTCGCCGGTCACGCACGACGGCCCCGCACCTCTCGTGAGGTGCGGGGCCGTCGTCGTCCACCGCGACCCTGTCAGCGCCGTAGCGCACCAGGGGCGCTTCCCGTGCTGACAGGCCGCGACAGGGCCGGCTACCGCCTCACGAGCGGTGCCATGCCGGCCGAACGCTCGACGGCGCCCTCGAGCCCGCACGCCTCGAGCCAGTTGGCGAGGAGCCGGTGGCCGCCCTCGGTGAGAACCGACTCGGGGTGGAACTGGACGCCGTGCAGCGGCAGCTCCCGGTGCTGCAGCCCCATGACGACGCCGCCGGCGGTCTGCGCGGTCACCACGAGCTCGGCGGGCACGGTGTCGCGCACGACGGCGAGCGAGTGGTACCGGGTCGCCGTGAACGGTGCGCCGAGACCGGCCATGACACCGGCGCCGTCGTGCTCCACGAGGCTGGTCTTGCCGTGCATGAGCTCCGGGGCGTGCGTGACGGTCGCGCCGAACACCTCGGCGAGCGCCTGGTGACCGAGGCACACGCCCAGCAACGGGGTGCGGGCCTCCGCGCACGTCCGGATGACCTGCTCGCTCTCGCCGGCCTCCTGCGGCGTGCCGGGCCCGGGGGAGACGAGCACGCCGTCGAACGGCACGCCGTCGGCGTCGCGGTAGACGCCGTCCGCCCCGGGCGCGGGCACGGCGTCGTTGCGCACGACGACCGTCTCGGCCCCGAGCTGGTCGAGGTACCCGACGATCGTGTAGACGAACGAGTCGTAGTTGTCGACGACGAGGATGCGCGTCATGCCAGCACCTCCGAGGGCTCTGCCGCGTCGCGGGCGACGGGGCCGGCGGGGAGGGCACCGTCGGTGCCCGTCTGGACGTTGGGGTCGTTGAACGGCATGTGCTCTGCGACGACCGGGAACAGCCACTCGAAGCACGCGAGGACGACGGCCGCCGCGAGCACGAGCAGCGTCAGCGCCCGCACCCACGCGGGACCGGGCAGCGCCCGCCACAGCGCTCCGTACATCATGCGCCTCCCTGGTCCGGTGCGGCCTGGCCCACGAGGTCGGGCGGCGTGCCCTCCTCCACCGGGAGCCAGTAGTCGAGCGTCGCGTTGACGATGAACCGCTCCTGCAACGAGTTGAGGCCGATCGGGTGGCACGTCGTGAGCGTGAGGTAGCGCTCCGTCGGCTCCACGCCCGGCTGCCAGGGCACCGGGGCGACGGCCTCGACCTGGTTCGGCTCGACGACGCGCGTCTCCGTGACGCGGTAGACGTACCACGTACCGTCCGCCTCGACGACGAGCGGGTCACCAGCCTGGAGCTCCTCGGCCCGGTGGAAGACCGCTCCGTAGGTCATGCGGTGGCCGGCGACGGAGAAGTTGCCGACGTCGCCCGGCATGACCGTCTCCGGGTAGTGGCCGGCCATCGCGCGGTCGAGGACGGCGCGCTTGTCCGTCCCCTCGGCGAGCGGGATCACGGCGTCGTCCCAGCGGGGGACGTGGAGCGTGCCGAAGACCGACTCCGGCGCGGGGGCCGCCATCACGGGCGGCGCGTCCCGGCGCAGCTCGACCGCGACGTCGGCGGGGTCGGGCTCCGGGGCGTCGAGCTGCTCGAGGACCTGCGCCTGGTCACGCTCCGCGATGACGTCGGTCCACCACAGCTGCCAGACGACGTAGAGGCCGAGCAGCACACCCAGCGTGATGAGGATCTCGCCGAGCACCCCGACGGCGGCCGCGACGGGGCCGCCGCGCCCACCGGCGCGTGCGGACCGGTGCCGCACCGTCCTCGGCGGCGCTGCGGTCACGACGCCACCTGGGCGGGCCGCGCGTAGTCGAGCTCGAGAGAGCCCTCGTAGCGGGGCATCTCGATCTGGTCGTGCTCCTCGACGCCCCAGCCGAGGTTCACCGCGTCGACGTACTGCTGGTAGATGTCGATCCGCTCGGAGCGGTCGAGCGCGGCCTGGAGGCGGTCCGGGTCGCCGACGGCCTCGACGACGTACGGCGGGGAGTACACGCGGCCGTGGAGCAGGAGGATGTTGCCGGCGCAGCGGAACGCGGACGTCGCGGTGACGCGCTGGCCCTGGAGCGTCATCGCCTCCGCGCCGCCGGCCCACAGCGCGTTGACGACGGCCTGGATGTCCTGCTGGTGCACGACGAGGTCGTCGGGACGGATCGACGCCGGGTAGGTGGCGTCCTGCGGCGCGTCGTCCAGCATCACGGAGACCCCCGGACCGCTCACGGCCACGGTCCCCGCGGCGACCGCCGCGCGCCGCTCGAGGTCCTCGTCGACGCCGGGTGCGGCCGGGTCGGGGGCCGACAGGCGCGCGATCTCGTCGTCGAGGGCGTCCACCTGGCTCGCCAGCTCGGCGTTGCGCTCCGACTCCCGGTCCACGAGCTGGGCGAGGTCCTGAGGGTGGCGGCTCTCCTCGCCCTGCGCGAGCCGGGCGTTCGCGGTGAAGAGCAGCCCCGCGAGCACCAGGACGAACGCGACCGAGAGGGACGCGCGGACGCGTCGCGCGCGCGAGGTCGCCTCGGGGCTCACGCGCCCTCCCTTCCTGCGCCCGGACGGCCGGGCCGTCGTGACCGGGTGACACCGCCTATTGTGCGCGACGACTACGCTAGACGACGAACGCCGTCCACGGACGGGGCGAGCGCCGTGACGGGGGAACCTCCCACGGCTCCCGTCCTGGTCGTCGACGACGCCCACCCGAGCCACGCACGGTTCCTGCACGACGACGGCAGCCACCCGCACCCGCGGACGACGCGTCGTCGGGCGGAGGACCCCACAGGACAGGAGCCACCCTCGTGCCCGAGTCGAAGTCCCGCAAGAAGCCGGCCAAGCCGGTCCGCGAGCCGCGCCAGCCGAAGGCCGAGGCCGGCAACCCGCGCTGGCTCGTCCCCGTGATGCTGGGACTCATGCTCGTCGGCCTCGCCTGGATCGTGCTCTTCTACCTCAGCGGGTCCGCCCAGCTCCCGATCCCGCCGCTCGGGGCCTGGAACCTCGCCGTCGGCTTCGCGTTCGTCATCGCGGGTTTCGCGCTCACGACGCGCTGGCGCTGAGCAGCTGGCCCGGGTGCCCGCACTCCGGGCTCCGGGCGCGCCGGTCCCCGTGGCACGACGTCGTCCACAGGCTGACCGGGTGAAGGCCGCATAGAGGGGAATGGCACCGGTGTAAGTCGTTCCACACCTGTGGACAACCCTGGGGACGACGGGCTCCGGTCAGCCGCCGGGACCCACGAGCGGTGCGACCCCCTGGTACGCGACCTGGTACGTGAGCCACGCCGCGACGACCAGCGCGAGCGCGACGGCCACCGTCGCGGCCACCGAGACGAGGGTCCGGCTGCTGCGGGGCGCGTACGCGTACGCGAGCCCGAGAAGCGCGCCGACGACGAGGCCGCCGAGGTGCGCCTGCCACGCGATCCCGGGGAAGAAGAAGCCCAGCGCGAAGTTGATGCCGAGGAGCACGACGATCTGCATCGCGTTCCGGCCGGTGCGTCGCAGCACGAGCAGGATGGCGCCGAACAGCCCGAACACGGCGCCGGAGGCCCCGACGACGGGGGTGTACCAGGCGTCGGCGAGCGGGCCCCCCGCGAGCACGAGGTACCCGACGGACCCACCGAGCGCCGACAGCAGGTACAGCGCGGCGAAGCGCCACCGGCCGAGCATCTGCTCGAGGAACGGTCCCGTGATCCACAGCGCGTACATGTTGAACAGGATGTGGACGGGGCTCGTGGCGTGCAGGAACGCCGCCGTGAGGAAGCGGTACGGGTCCTGCTCGCCGACGAACGGGGCGAACGCGAAGAGCCGGGTCCAGTCACCGGCCGTCACGAGCTGCAGCACCCAGCTCACGACGCACAGCCCGATGATCGTGAGCGTGACGACCGGCGGGCCGCCCCGGACCCGGGCGCCGAGCTCGGTGCGCGCCGTCGGCGCCTGCCGCGACGCCTGCCGCACGCAGTCGACGCACTGCACGCCGACGGCCGCCGGCCGCTGGCACTCCGGGCAGGTCGGCCGGCCGCACCGCTGGCACCGCACGTACGACACGCGGTCGGGGTGTCGCGGGCACACCGGCGGGGCGGCGGGACCGTCGTGCGGTCCCGCCGTCCCGTACGGCGGCTGCCCGGGGGTCCCGGGCGGCACCGGAGGCTGCGAGATGGGTCAGTCCTCGATCGTCACGGAGGTGATGACCACGTCCTCCTGCGGGCGGTCGCCCGGACGCGTGGGGGTCGCCTCGACGGCGTCGACGATCTTCTTCGACGCGTCGTCCGCCACCCGGCCGAAGATCGTGTGCTTGCCGGTGAGCCACGGCGTGGCGACGGTCGACACGAAGAACTGCGACCCGTTCGTGCCCTCGGTCGCGCCCGTCACCGGGTTGCGCCGCACGCCCGCGTTCGCCATCGCGAGCAGGTAGGGCTGGTCGAACGAGAGCTCGGGGTGGATCTCGTCGTCGAACGTGTAGCCGGGGCCGCCCGTGCCGGTGCCGAGGGGGCAGCCGCCCTGGATCATGAAGTCCTTGATGACACGGTGGAAGATCAGGCCGTCGTAGAACGGGTCGGTGCGCTCCTCGCCCGTGCGGGGGTCGGACCACGCCTTGGTGCCCTGTGCGAGGCCGACGAAGTTCGCCACCGTCTTCGGGGCGTGGTTCGGCAGGAGCTCGATTCGGATGTCACCAGCGGTCGTGTGGAGGGTTGCGAACATGCGCCCATCCTCCCACGATCACCGCGCGCGGCCCGTCCGACGACGAGCGCCCGGACGCCTCGCGGCGTGCGCGCGGTGGTGGCAGAGTGGGCGGAACGTCACCTTCCACCACCGTCCGCGTCGGACGACGAACCCGAGGAGCGCGCATGACTCGTTCTCGCTCAGGGACCAGCACGGTCAAGGGCACTATCGGATCGCTGGACACCGAGAAGATGAAGGACCAGGCGGCGGACGCCGTCGCGACGGCGCAGGGCGCGGCGATCCACCTCGCCGGCCAGGCCAAGGACGCGGCCGCCCACGCCAAGGAGTGGGGCACGCCCAAGGCCGAGGCCTTCCGCGAGTGGCTCCAGCCCCGCGTCGAGAAGGCGTGGCAGGACGGCATCCAGGCGGCCGCGCCACGCGTCGAGCAGGCCGCGGACAAGGCCGCCCCCGCGATCGACACCGCGCACGACAAGCTCGTCGACGAGGTGCTGCCGAAGATCGTCGCGAGCTTCAACGAGGCCGCGCAGCGCGCGGCCGAGCACGCCGCCGGCGCCACGGGTGCCACGGCGGCCGTCACGGCGGGGACCGTGGCCGCGGGGAGCAAGAAGGCGCACAAGCTGTCGAAGAAGGCCTCCAAGGCCGCCGCCGAGCGGGCGAAGAAGGGCTCGGGGCGCGCCGGCAAGAAGGCGGGCAAGGCCGCCGACAAGGCCGCCCGGAAGCTCGCCGAGGCCGCCGACAAGGCCGCGAAGAAGGCTGCCAAGAAGGAGTCGTCGGGCGGCGGCAAGGCGGTCTGGTGGGTCGTCGGCGGCGTGACCGCCGCAGGCGTCGGGTACGTCCTGTACCGGCGCGCGCAGCCTCAGACGGACCCGTGGGCCGAGCCGTGGGAGCAGGAGCAGCAGCAGGTCCGCTTCGACGACGTCGTGGGCGACGCGCGCCACGCCGTCGGCGACGCGGCCGAGCAGCTCGGCGAGGCGGCGGGTTCGGCCGTCGCGCGCGGACGCGAGGCGACGGACAAGCTCGCCGAGCGCGCCGCCGGCGTCCGCGAGGACGTCTCCGACCGCGTGAACGAGGCCGTGTCCGACGCGCGGGAGACCGCGAAGAAGGCGACCAGCCGGTCCCGCAGCGGTGGCACCGCGAAGAACGCGACCGGTCAGCAGTCGGCCGTACCGGCCGACGAGACGGAGAGCTCTGCCGGCACGGACGCCGACGCGGCGGCCGCGCACGTCGAGCACGCCGCGCGCAAGGCGGAGGAGAAGAAGGCCGACGGCGGCGACACGCCGGCCGGCGCCTGACCGGACCTGGCGACGCGACGACGAAGGCCCCGCACCGGACGGTGCGGGGCCTTCGTGCTGCTGACGATGGTGGAGCCAGGGGGACTCGAACCCCCAACCCCCTGCTTGCAAAGCAGGTGCGCTACCAATTGCGCCATGGCCCCTGGAGATCCGGCGGGAAGCCGGAGGTGCGAGGGGTGCGAGTCACTCGAACGTGTCGGTGACCTCTGCCCACAGGTCGCGCTCGGCCGCGTCCTCGGAGTACTTGCGCCACACGAGGTAGCCGGCGCCGGCGGCGAGAAGCAGGACCACGAGCTTCTTCATCACGTTCCCCCTCGGTGGGTGTCGACAGTGGGCCTAAGAGGACTTGAACCTCTGACCTCTTCCTTATCAGGGAAGCGCTCTAACCGTCTGAGCTATAGGCCCGTGCACGCTTCTGCGCGGCTGTTCCGACCCACTCGCCAGAGGAAGGCCGTACCGCACGCAGGCAGCGCTTGAGGTTACCCCACGCGGGCCCGCTCACCCAAACCGGAGCGGGCCCTCCCGACCGGCCGGGGCCGCGGGGGACGGTCCGCGCGTCAGTCGTCGGTGAGCGTCAGGTGCACCCCGCCCACCAGCGCGGCGACGATGTTGTAGAGGAACGCCATGATCGTCGACAACGCGGTGATGATCACCACGTTGACCACGCCCAGCAGCGTTGCGAGCGAGATCACGCGACCGAACTCGACGAACTGCATGATGTCGACGTCGCTCTCCTCGCCGGCGATCTGCGTGACGAAGTCCTGGATCTTCTGGAACACCATCATGCCGTCGAGCACGTACCAGACCACGGCCGTCGCGACGACCGTCATGATGCCGATCGCCACGGCGAGCAGGAAGCCCAGCTTCATCGCCGACCACGGGTCGACGCGCGACACCGACAGGCGCACGCGCCGCGGGCCGTCACCGCGGACGGCGGGCGTGGAGCCCGTCGCCGTCGAGGCCACCGGCACCGAGCCGGTCAGCGCGCTGGCCGTGCCCGTCACGCCGGCGGCGGAGTAGTGCATCGTGGACGCGTCGGGAACCGTGCCCGCCTCCGTGCCCGCTGCTGTGGCCATGCGCCTCTCCGTCCAGTGGTCGGTGTCCTGCTCCGCGCCCTCCGGAGGCGCTGCCGGCGCGGAGGCCGAGACCTTCTTGGCCGCCGACCGGGCGGCCGCGAGAGCTGCGGCGGCGGCCTTGACGGCACCCGCACGAGCGACGGAGACGCGGCTCTCGCCGGACGCGGTCTCCATGCCGTCGTCCGGTCCGCCGGGCGGGGGAGGCGGAGGAGGCGGCGGGGTACCCGTGCTCGTCCCGCTCGGGTCGTGCCCGTTGCGCGACGCGTCCGCGCGGCCGTCCGGGGCCTCGTCCTCGTCGCGGTTCTTCGGCCTGGCCGCGGTGCGGGTGCTCGTGTCCGGGCGCGGCACGGCCGACTCCGGCGTCACGCTCGGGGGTGCGTTCTTCTCGCTGCTCATCTGGTTTCCTCGGTGGTTCCGGGGGCCGGCTCGGTCCCACCGGCCTCCTCGGCCGTGGCGCTCTGGTCGGAGTCCGGGGCAGTGCTGGACGGCGTGTCCTCGTCGCCCACGGTATCCCGATCGGCACCGAGACGACGTTCGACGTTCCGGGCGACCGCGATGATGCGGTCCCCCTTGTCGGGCTTCGCGAACGTCACGCCCTGGGTGTTGCGACCCGTGACGTTGACCTCACCGACGGCCGACCGGACGATCTTGCCGCGTTCCATGATGACGAGGACCTCGTCATCGGCCTCCGTGACCAGAGCCCCCACGAGATCTCCACGCGCCTCCACCAGGTTGGCGACCTTGATCCCCAGACCGCCACGCCCCTGGACGCGGTACTCGTCGATGCGCGTGCGCTTCGCGAACCCACCCTCCGTGACGACGAACAGGTCGGCACCCGGCGCCACGACGTCGGCCGCGAGCAGCTCGTCGTCCTCGCGGAACTTCATGCCGGTCACGCCCGACGTCGCACGGCCCAGCGGGCGGATCGACTCGTCGTTCGCCTGGAACCGGATCGACTGCCCCTTGCGCGAGACGAGGATGAGGTCGTCGTCCGCGTCGACGAGGCGCGCCGACACGAGCTCGTCGGGGATGCCGTGCTCGTCCTCGCGCAGGTTGATCGCGATGAGCCCGCCCGAGCGCGGGGAGTCGTACTCCGTGAGGCGCGTCTTCTTCACCAGGCCCCGTCGCGTCGCCAGCACCAGGTAGTCCGCGGCGTCGTAGTCGCGCAGGTCGAGCACCTGCGCGATCTGCTCGCCCGGCTGGAACGCCATGAGGTTCGCAACGTGCTGGCCCTTCGCGTCGCGCCCGCCCTCGGGGAGCTCGTACGCCTTGGCGCGGTACACCCGGCCGAGGTTGGTGAAGAACAGCAGCCAGTGGTGCGTCGTCGTGACGAAGAAGTGGTCGACGATGTCGTCCTCGCGCAGCTGTGCACCGCGCACGCCCTTGCCGCCGCGCTTCTGGGCGCGGTAGCTGTCGCTGCGGGTGCGCTTGGCATACCCGCCGCGCGTGATGGTGACGACCATCTCCTCCTCGGCGATGAGGTCCTCGACGGACACCTCGCCGTCGAAGGGCAGGATCGTCGTCCGGCGCTCGTCGCCGTACCGGTCCACGATCTCCCGCAGCTCGTCGCCGACGATCTGACGCTGACGCTCCGGCTTGGCAAGGATGTCGCGGTAGTCCACGATGCGCCGCTCGAGCTCGTCGTGCTCGTCGGTGATGCGCTGCCGCTCGAGGGCGGCCAGACGGCGCAGCTGGAGGTTGAGGATCGCGGTCGCCTGCACCTCGTCGACGCCCAGGAGCTCCATGAGCCCCGAGCGCGCGCCCTCCACGTCGGGGGATCGGCGGATCAGCGCGATGACCTCGTCCAGCGCGTCCAGCGCCTTGAGGTAGCCGCGCAGGATGTGGATGCTGCGCTCGGCCTCGTTCAGCAGGTAGCGCGTGCGGCGCTGGATCACGTCGAGCTGGTGCGTCGTCCAGTGCCGGACGAACGCGTCGAGGCTCAGCGTGCGGGGCACCCCGTCCACGAGCGCGAGCATGTTCGCGCCGAAGGAGTCCTGCAGCTGCGTGTGCTTGTACAGGTTGTTCAGCACGACCTTCGCGACCGCGTCGCGCTTGAGCACGACGACGAGGCGCTGACCGGTACGCCCGGACGTCTCGTCGCGGATGTCCGCGATCCCCTGGACGCGGCCCTCCTTGACGAGGTCCGCGATCTTCGCGGCGAGGTTGTCCGGGTTCACCTGGTACGGCAGCTCCGTGACCACCAGGCAGATGCGGCCCTGGATCTCCTCGACGTTGACGACGGCGCGCATCGTGATCGACCCGCGGCCCGTGCGGTACGCCTCCTCGATGCCCTTGTGGCCGAGGATCGTCGCGCCCGTGGGGAAGTCCGGTCCCTTGATGCGCTGCAGGAGCGCCGCGAGCAGCTCCTCACGGCTGGCCTCGGGGTGCTCCAGGTGCCAGTGCACGCCCGCGGCGACCTCGCGCAGGTTGTGCGGCGGGATGTTCGTCGCCATGCCGACGGCGATGCCCGCCGAGCCGTTGACCAGGAGGTTCGGGAACCGCGCCGGCAGCACGGCCGGCTCCTGGGTGCGACCGTCGTAGTTGTCCTGGAAGTCGACCGTGTCCTTGTCGATGTCCCGGACCATCTCCATGGCCAGCGGGGCCATGCGGCACTCGGTGTACCGGGGCGCCGCCGCCGGGTCGTTGCCCGGCGAGCCGAAGTTCCCCTGGCCCGCGACGAGCGGGTACCGCATCGACCAGTCCTGCACGAGACGCACGAGCGCGTCGTAGATCGCGCTGTCGCCGTGGGGGTGGAACTTCCCCATGACGTCGCCCACGACGCGCGAGCACTTCGAGAACGAGCGGTCCGGGCGGTAGCCGCCGTCGTACATCGCGTACAGCACACGGCGGTGCACCGGCTTGAGGCCGTCGCGCACGTCGGGCAGCGCGCGCCCGACGATGACGCTCATCGCGTAGTCGAGGTACGACCGCTGCATCTCGAGCTGCAGGTCTACCTGCTCGATGCGCCCGTGGTGCACCGCGACCGCCGTCCCGTCGGCGTGCACGACCTCCTCGGTCGGGCCGTCACCGGGCACGGCGGGCTCGGTCTCGGGGTTCTGCTCGTCGGTCACGGTCTACCTCGTTCGTTCGTCTCTTCGTGCTCGCTGCTCGTGCTGGCCACCGCACGCGGCGTGGTCGTCCCGCGGGCCGTCGCCGCCCCGGCGGGGGCGTGCGGCTCAGATGTCAAGGAACCGCACGTCCTTGGCGTTGCGCTGGATGAAGCTGCGGCGCTGCTCGACGTCCTCGCCCATGAGGACGGAGAAGATCTCGTCCGCGGCGGCGGCGTCGTCGAGCGTGACCTGGTTGAGCGTGCGGTGCTCCGGGTCCATGGTCGTGTCCCACAGCTCGGAGTAGTCCATCTCGCCCAGACCCTTGTAGCGCTGGATCCCGTTGTCCTTGGGGATCCGCTTCCCGGCCGCCTGGCCCGCCGCGAGGAACGCGTCGCGCTCCCGGTCCGAGTACACGTAGTCGTGCGGTGCGTTCGTCCACTTGAGCCGGTACAGCGGCGGCTGCGCGAGGTACACGTGCCCGTTCTCGATGAGCGGCCGCATGTAGCGGAACAGCAGCGTGAGCAGGAGCGTCGCGATGTGCTGGCCGTCGACGTCGGCGTCGGCCATGAGGACGATCTTGTGGTACCGCAGCTTCGGGAGGTCGAAGTCCTCGCCGATGCCCGTGCCGAACGCGGTGATGATCGACTGGACCTCCTGGTTGGACAGGGCCCGGTCGAGGCGCGCGCGCTCGACGTTGAGGATCTTGCCGCGGATCGGCAGGATCGCCTGGGTGTTCGGGTTGCGGCCGCGGACCGCGGAGCCGCCCGCCGAGTCGCCCTCGACGATGAAGATCTCGCACTCGTCGGGGCGGTTCGACTGGCAGTCGCGGAGCTTGCCGGGCATGCCGCCCGACTCGAGGAGCCCCTTGCGGCGCGTGGCCTCGCGCGCCTTGCGCGCGGCGATCCGGGCCTGCGACGCCTGGATCGCCTTGCGGATGACGTCGCGGCCCTCGTTCGGGTGGGAGTCGAACCAGTCGACCAGGCGCTCGTTGACGACGCGCTGGACGAACGTCTTCGCCTCGGTGTTGCCGAGCTTCGTCTTCGTCTGGCCCTCGAACTGCGGCTCGCCGAGCTTCACGGAGACGACGGCGGTCAGGCCCTCGCGGATGTCGTCGCCCGTGAGGTTGTCGTCCTTGTCCTTGAGGATGCCCTTGTCGCGCGCGTAGCGGTTCACGAGCGACGTCATGGCCGCACGGAAGCCCTCCTCGTGCGTGCCGCCCTCGGTCGTCGAGATCGTGTTCGCGTACGTGTGCACGGACTCGGAGTACGCGCTGGTCCACTGCATCGCGATCTCGACCGAGATCTTGCGCTCGGTGTCCTCCGACTCGAAGTCGATGACGTCCGGGTGGACGAGCTCGACCTTCTTCGCGGAGTTGAGGTGCTTGACGTAGTCGACGAGCCCGCCGTCGTACTTGTACGTCACGGTGCGCGCCGTCGGGGCGTCCGGCGAGGCCCCGGCCGTCGTGCCGTCGGAGACCTCGGCGACGGCGTCGTCCGCCGTGGCCGAGGTGCCGTCCCCGCCCGTCACCTCGTCGCCCGTGTCGAGGTGCGCGGGGCGCTCGTCCGTCAGCGTGATGCGCAGGCCCTTGTTGAGGAACGCCATCTGCTGGAAGCGCGCGCGCAGCGTCTCGAAGTCGAAGTCGGTGGTCTCGAAGATGTCCGGGTCGGCCCAGAACGTCTGGGACGTGCCGGTCTCGGTCGTCGGCTCCCCGCGCTCGAGGCCGCCGACCGGCTTGCCGCCGTCGGCGAACTCCTGCCGCCACGCGTAGCCGTCGCGGCGCACCTCGGTGACCACGCGCGTCGACAGCGCGTTGACGACGGAGATGCCCACGCCGTGCAGGCCCCCGGAGACGGCGTAGCCGCCGCCCCCGAACTTGCCGCCCGCGTGGAGGATCGTCATGACGACCTCGACGGTCGGCTTGCCCTCGGTCGGGTGGATCGCCACGGGGATGCCGCGGCCGTTGTCGACGACGCGCACGCCCCCGTCGGCGAGGAGCGTCACGTCGATGGTGTCGGCGTGGCCGGCGAGCGCCTCGTCCACCGAGTTGTCCACAACCTCGTACACAAGGTGGTGAAGTCCCCGCTCGCCGGTGGACCCGATGTACATGCCCGGACGCTTGCGGACGGCCTCGAGCCCTTCGAGGACGGTGATGTTGCTGGCGTCGTAGCCACCGCCCGCAGGGGGTGTGCCGTCGGCTGCTGCCGCGCTCAGGGGCTGGGCGGTGTCGGTGTGGTCTGCCACGGGCAGGACTGCTCCTCGTCGTCGTGCACACGACGGCTGCCGCTGCAGGCACGGGTCCGGATCCGGCCCGGTATCTGGCCCGGATCCGGCCGTTCCTCCCACGCTGGACGGTCGTCGACGGCTCATAGGTTCCGGGCCCGCACCGTCAGGTCCGCGCGTCCCTCGACGCCCACCCGGGCGCGGTCGGCAGGAGGCCGGACGCGCCGGGCGCGAGAGCTGCGGGAAGGGCGGTGGCACGACCCGGAATGACCGTCCCAGTCTACCCGGAACGAGCCGGAATCCGCGGATCTGCGCGTGCCCGGTGAGGTCCGGTCGTGTGCCTCGCGGCGCTCCTCCCCTCGTTCTCCACACCGTTGTCCACAGGCCTGTCCACGAGCGCTCCCGATGTGTTACGTCCCTATTGGTGCGCACTGTGGGCTTCTCGGGGGGTATCGGCTTTTCGTGCCGATGATGGTTGGATGGCCCGGTCAATCCACATTCGTGCCGGCCGTCAGGGGGCGGCGGTCGGCCCTGCCTCGAAGGGACCCCTCCCCCGTGAAGAGACTTCTCGCGAGCACCGCCACCGCGGTGCTCGCCCTCGGCGCCGCACTCGTCGCGACCGCCGCACCGGCCTCGGCCCACACCCCGGTCGTCGAGGCCGACTGCTCGTCGGTCGACGTGCGCCTGTGGGCGTACGCGGACCGGGAGCCCAACCGGATCACCGTCACCGTCGACGGGGAGGTGGTGGAGGAGCAGCGGTTCGGGAGGGCCGCGGAGGTCTCCGTCGCCCTGGACGCGTCGAGCGACCACACCTGGGAGGTCGAGGTCGACGCGGCCGACGACGACCGGTACGACTGGAGCGACGAGGGCACGACGACGGCGTGCCCCGGCGACGGCGACCTCGGTCAGGTGGGCGTGTACGTGTACCCCAAGCTCGACGCGGCGCAGCCCGCCGCCTGGGAGAACTCGGGGCCGCAGCAGATCGTGACGGGCACCGAGACGGAGCTGCCGGACGACCCGTGGGCGATGACGTGGACCGTCACGCCGCTCGACCTCGACGCGGTGCGCGACGTCGTGGGCGAGGACGTCACGGACGAGGCCCTCTGCACCGCGTGGGGCGTGCAGCAGGACCTCGTCGACCTGTCGGCAGGGGAGTACGAGCTGCCCGCCGAGATCGAGTACTCGGCCGACGGCCACCACAAGGGCGACTTCCCCGCCGGGAGCCTCGTCGCGTGGGACCACCAGGACCTGCGCGACCTGCTCCCCGACGGCGCGTGCGCACCCGGCCGCCCGCAGGCCGCGCCGCCCGCACCCCCCGCGCAGCTCCTCGAGGCGACGCCGGTCGCGCCCGCCGCGGCCGCGGTCTGCGGTGCGACGATCGAGGACGTCGTGCTGCCCGAGGACGGTGGGCGCGTGCGCTACACCGCGACGGCCGAGGGCGTCGTCGCGGAGGCCGCCGCCGGCGTGACGTTCACCGACGTGCCCGCGGGCTACGTCGTCTCGGAGGACGGCAGCCGCGCCGTGCTCCCCGCCGAGATCGTCCTGCCCGCCGCCGAGGACTGCGCGCTCGTCCCGGGCGCGATCCAGGCCGTGTGCGAGGCCGACGTCCCGTACCTGGGCTACGAGGTCGCCCTGCCCGAGGGCGTCGAGGCCGACGGGGACACGCCCCTGACCATCACGTTCCTGCACCCGCGCGGCGGCGAGGACTACGTCGTCGGCGACCAGCCGCTGGACGGCCGCGTCCTGTGGCCCGGCGCCTCGGCGTCCGAGCCGAAGCAGTGGCCCGGGTTCGTGCGCAACGAGGACGGCTCGTACACGCAGACCGAGGGCAACTACGCGTGGACCCGAGAGGGCGTGCAGGTGCTGTTCGAGGTCAACCCGTCGTACTCGACGGTCGTCGACTACCCGCCGGCGTCGAGCGAGTGCGCCAACCCGCCCGTCGCCCCGATCGCCGCGGAGGACGTGACGCTCGTCAGCGACCAGGCCGAGGGCTCGCAGCTCGCCTCGACCGGAGCGACCGTGGCCGGCGCCGCGGCGTTCGCCGTGCTGCTCGTCGGCGGCGGTGCACTCGTCGTCTGGCTGCGTCGCCGCGTCCAGGCGTGACGACGGCGGGCCGTCACCTCTGACGTGCCGGCACCGAGGGGCCGGTCGCGCGATCGCGCGACGGGCC